>NZ_JBQHUL010000022.1:0-58503 GCF_052065235.1 Blautia sp. HCP28S3_G10
ACTTAAATGCTCTAGAACAATTTTTTTCTTAAGCTCAAAGTTATATTTTGCCATAAGAAAACCGACCTCCAATAGTTAGATTTTTTCGTCTAACTTCTGGGGGTCGGTTCACTAAGCGGTTATTTTTGATAGATATTCTAAATAGTAAAACGGACTAACCGTCTATCGGTAGCACTCTTTTTCTATAATCATATTAGCACGCATATGTAGAAATGTCAAAAAGTTCTTTTTCCATAGTATGTAATACGAATTTGAAAAGTTACTTTGAAAATACTTATAAGCCGAAAAAATACACCAGTACCAGCTTAATCACAGCAGCTCCACCAAAAGCAACAACTGCAGTTACAACTAATTGCATAGGTTTTGGGAAATTTTCGAACACAAAAACTTTCCTACTCTTGCTCCGCACCTTGCTTAAAGATCCTGTCGTAAATGCTGCCATCATTATGACTGACACAGATACCAAGGTCTCACAATAGCCGGCAAGCTTTCCTAACACATCATTATACATATATGCACCTGTTTCATGCAGAATCCAGTATAGAACCAATGCACAAACTCCCATGACACTTTGGAGCTTCCATTTCCTTAAAAATCTTCTCTTTCTCTGTAGTTGCATAATCTGACATTGTTTTATCAATTTTTCTTTCTTCTTCGTTCATCATCTCGCTTTTCCTTTCTCCACTGATAATCTCAGGAATGCTGATATCATAATAATCTGCAATATCCACAAGAATACTGATATCCGGCATATTGTTTCCGGTTTCCCATCTGGATACGGTCCTTCCAGAGACATTTAATATTTCTGCCAACTGCTCCTGTGTAATGCCTTTTTCTTTGCGAAGTTTTTTAAAAAATTCCCGATTTTTACTTGGTTCACCTCAACTCCTCCTTTCATCATCAAATATAGAATCTGTTATCTGCAAATAACACGACACAAAGCGAGAAATGTCGTATTTTCACTAATAGACACAGTTGTCTATGTGTTTTTCATTTTTTCAATTATACAAACTGAAATTTGTTTGTACAATGTTCAAGATATAACTGTTATTATGTCTTGATTAGAGTACAAACTCATATAAGAGGAACTTCCTCGGTACTCCAATATCAACATATGTGATTTCAACCTTATCCACATACTTAAATCCAAACGACATATACATTTTCTGTGGAATATCATTTCCCTCTATGCAATCAAGACGAATTGATTTAAGGTTTCTTTCCCTTGCTGTGTCTATTGCGTGTTGAACTAACTGCTTCGAGTATCCACGACCTCCATATTCCGGAAGGACACGCAAGGCATGAAGAACTACTGTCTCGTTATCATTTGCATCAATAAGCCATTTAACTGCGTGATACGCCTCATCACGATCATGATTTATAATATACGCCGCAACAATTCGACCATCTTCAATACCGATAAACTGATTTCTCTCTTTGATTGCATCTTTGATCATTTCATCTGGAGGAAAACCACCTTTATCTCCCTCCGGCAGAAAATCTTTTCCGCTCAAAACTTTACACATAGCGTCATAAAACTGTCGCAATTCTATAAAATTTTTCTCTTCTGCATATCTGATAATCATAGAAATCTATCCCTCCAACTTCTAAGTTGTAAGTTTCTTTACTATCATATCTTTAAAACTTGTTTTGCTTTCGCATTAACAAATTGGATAATTGGGCCTGAAATGATAACTGTAATAAGCGTGCATACACCAAACTTTCCGCCAAACAAAACACCTGCAACAACAACCAAAATATCCAATGCCATTCGGACAAATTTAATCTGCCAGTGATTTTTTTCTGCTAAAGCAAAAGTGACTGCCTCATAGGAGCCTCTACCAAGGGATGCCGACGCATATAGTCCTGTTCCGACAGCAAACAAAACCACTCGTGAACTACTCAGCAACAAGTTACCAGAGCATCTGAAATCTGGCGGGATACCGCCTTTTTTCAGGGTGCGTCCATGACACCAATACTGCTTGCCTTTCGGCTATGCAGCTACTTTTATTATTTTGGGATTTTTCAATCCGGTTACGGACAGTTCTTTTTGCTTTCCGGATACGGAAAGATATTTCCGCAGGATATTAAATGCGCCTACTGCATCTGCATTGTATCTTACTCCGTCAGTTATATACACGCCCCGTTCTTTTCGGTTTGATGCTACTGCATATCTTTTTGATACTCCCGGTGATAATGGACTGCACTGGCTGGTATAGCTTTCCTCTTGTTTTATCAATTGGATCCCATACAGTTTCAGCTTATATTCCAGCATGATATACAGCCTGTTATATGGCAGTCCGTGTAACTTCTGGTTGGTCTTATGCCCCATATCTTTCTCTTTACGGATATTTCGGATGTCTCCCACAACCACACAGCAGATATCTTCTTTTCTGCAGTATTCTGCAATCCATCTGGTCACTTTGTGAAGGTAATCCTTCACTGCATTCTGCTTTTTCCTGTAAAGTCTCTGGATATGTTTCGATGATCTTGGATATTTTATACCTTTCTCTGACTGCTGGGCATACCATACAGACTGAACCCTGGCAATCTCTTTATGAAAATATCTTTCCAATGAAAGATATTTCCTTCCAAGGATAAAACTCCTGCCATTTCCGGAATCATAACAGGTCATCAGATTGTGAAGACCAGGATCAACAGATAAATAATGTCCATTCTGGGAAAGCTGCTCTGGTTCTTCGATCTCACAGATAACGATAAGGTCACATTTACCGTTTTCCGGTGGATAGATCCGCAGCTGTTTTATATGATCCATGTTCCTGAAAATCTTATTTTCAAGATATAGAAATTTTTCATGGATCCCGTATGTTTCTTCCATGTAGCTTTTCAGATCCTTTGGCAGAGACAGCCGCAACTGGTCTGAACCTTTCTCATGCCGGATCCCCATCTGCATATATGTGACAGGTATATTGTCCTGTTTAAAACAAGGCGGATTTGGTTCTTTGATCCCTCCGGTCTTTTTCAGTACATAGAAAGATTTCCATGCTTTGTCCAGCTGCTTGCAGGTCTCCTGCGCTGTCTGTGACGGAAGCTGTCTGTACCACAGATCTCCTTTATGTGCTTTTTTCTGATAATACCAGTCAGGATACTTTTCCAGTCCCAGCTCTTTATAATGATGGCGTTCATAGTTGCAGACGTTCCAGAGTTTGGAAGCTGCATAACACATATGACCTATGATATTGGAATATTCCTGACTGATCCTTATAGACGTTTTATGTGACAGCAGCATCTCCATTCTCCTTCTGATTCATAATTTCTACTATGTTTATATCATAGCACAAAATGCTCTTGCTTTTCAACGCAGACCTGACCTGCTTACTTCTGAAAACAAATACAATGATCAGGAGATATAAGGAATCAATTTTTGTTGTCATATTTTTTTTGCGGATACGCACAATGCTGCGCTTTCATCTCCGGTAATTGAATTGCCGAGGATTACCACTTATTGTCCTAACAACATAATTAAAAAATTGATTCACTTATAGGTACTGTAAATATGGCAGCTAGCAAACAAATCTACACAGGTACTGTATACAATCTGGTACAACACAGTTCCTATATGAATCTGACTTTTATCGTAAATGAGCGCAAACAAAATCATTCCCAATGCTACAACAAAAGATACTGTGCCAATGCTTATGTGAAATGTTCTTGCAATCCCCTGCCACAGCACCGCAAGCGTAGCTCCGCCAAATCCAGCATACAGTGCAAGTGTAATTCCATAAGCCGCAATTATAGAACCTATTACAAGGATTGCCAATTTCTTTAGTGTTTTTTTATTGTTATTTTTCATTGACTTTTAATTCAAGTACATCCGGACGGGCATAATGTCCGATTGCATCATGCTCCATTTTGCAGGCGGCAGGCAAATTCATATCAAGTTCTGCGTAAATGATAGTTTCTTTATCCCAGACAGGTTTTGTCAAATAATGCCCATATGGATCAATAATGCAGCTTCCTCCTCTGCACACAAGTCCTGGAAGTTCAGATACGATATTATACTCCTGCAGATCAGAAGGGTATGAACTGCGTCTGATAATCATATCAGCGTTGATAAAGAAACATTTTCCTTCGATTGCAATATGCTGAATGGTGGCTTGCCATTCCGGATTGTCATTGGTATTAGGTGAAATATAAATAGTGATTCCTTTTTGATAAAGTGCCACACGGGCAAGTGGCATATAGCTTTCCCAACAGATCATGCTACCAATCGGTCCCCATGGCGTTTCAGTAACAGGAAAATACTCTTTATCCGCATCTCCCCATACAACACGCTCAGAGCCTGTCGGCTTCAATTTTCTGTGCACCTTATATGACCCATCCGGTTCAAAAATAACATTACTGTTATAAAGTGTTCCACTAACGGCATCTCTCTCAGAAAAACCAAGGCTGATGTATGCTCCTGTTTCCCTGGCTGCTTCTGCAAGCTGCTGGAATTCCGTCTCTCCAGCAACAACAGAAGCATCATAATATCGTTTCCAATCTTTTCGTCCATACTCACTTCGTTTTCCTACACTAAACCCAAAATTCATTCCAACAGGATATCCCGGAATAAAAAGTTCTGGAAAAACAATTAAGTCCGGCTTTTGAGTTGCGGCCTCATTAATATATCGAAGCGCCTTTTTCAGCGATGCACTTTTATCAAACATTACCGGTTCTGCCTGCACCAATGCGATTTTACAAATATTATCAATATCTTTCATGCTAATAATTCACTCCTCGTATGATTTTCTTTAGGTTTAAATCATCTGAAATCTATATCACTGTATATCCGGCATTTAATAATACAGCTAATGATTTTTCAAAATCCGCATCTTTCACTAAAATATAATCTGTGTTGAATGTAGATACCGCAAAAATTCCAATTTTATTATCTGCAAGTATTCCAGACAACTTTGAAAGAATGCCAATGAGTGAAAAATCCAAAATTCCTTGAATACGGAAACCACGCCACCCATCTTCACGTTCTATTGTGTTTTCAGGAACGTCATTTGTTTCACACACAAGAGAAATTTCTTCATCTGTTTTACCAATGAAGTAGAATTCCTTGCTTAAATCTATATCATCAATGTTTTTGACTTTACATACCGTTAGCAACCGCTCTAATTTATTTAATACCAGTAAATTACTCTCCTCCAAAATACCGATTTATCTCTTACATTTTATCATATTCTATCCCAAAACTCTATTCTTAGATTGCCAAAGAGCAGCCTTCCGACTGCCCTTTCTGCTCACATATACACGCTCTCTTTCAACACAATTTTCTCCGCACATGCCTTTATATTATTTATCAATCCAACCCATTTCATCAGATCCTGCATTTTCAGTTGTTCCGTCACACCTTGTTTTTCCTCAATCTGCTTTACCAAGGTTTCCACCTGCTCTCTGGTCTCCTGATCGACTCAGTTCAGATGTGCCGTCAGCTCCCCAGTCATCAATAAATACTGGTATCGTGCCGGTCTATGCTCTTTCAGGAACTGTTTCCGCAACATTCCGTATTTACCATATGTCGGTTCTCCCTCATTCACTGCCAGATCTGGCAAGTAATAGTCTCCATGCAGTGTGTAACTTAATCCATTACTTTCATCATAAATGTGCTTTTTCATCAAATAACTGCTCTTCTTCACGCACTGTATCTAGCTCTCTTTGTATTTGGTTATATGCTTGCTTTGTTTTCTGATATTTGTGTTTCCATTTTTCTACTTCTTCGGCAAGTTCTTTAACCTGTGCAGCCATCGCAGCAATTTTATTTTTCACCTGAGTAAACAGTGGTTTTATTTTCTTATCCCGGTAAGTTGTTGCACGTTCCAATGCACCAGCTTCTGGAAGTAGAGTTTTCACTGTTCCATATTCCTTTATTTCTTTGCTGACATTATCCATTACCGGCTGTAACCGTTCTCTGCGTTCTTCCAGGCTATGCAGATCTTTCTCGGCTTTTTCCGCACGCTTCTCAGCTTCCTCTTTATCTAACTGCCTGCTCCTTGTCATCTTTTAAAAGCTGGATATCAGCTCTTGCTTCCGCAATCTGTGCAGTCAGTCCTTCTTTCTCAGCAGTAAGATATTCTTTCTCCTGTTCCAGTGCCTGTACTTCCTTTTTACGCTCTTTTTTCTTAAAATTATAAACGTCCAGATGTTCCTCATGAGTACCTTTCTGTTCCCATTCAATTCCATGATGCTTTGCAATCTCTGCCAGGACTTCTTTTTCATGATTTATCCACTGATTCAGTTCCATATCATGCTTATTTCCGCCTTGAAATCCAAGACTTTTTAATGCCTGTTTCATCGAAACTCTGGTATCCATTCCTTTACCATTCCAACTAGTCACATAAGGAATAAAATCAATATGCAGATGTGGAGTAGCTTCATCCTGATGCAGATAACAGCTAAATACCCGAAGTGTCGTATTCCGTTTCTGGAAAGCTTTTACATACTCATCCAGTACCTTTACAGCCAAATCTCCTGCTTTTTCATAGCCATACATTTTTTCAGCCCAAAAGACTCTTGGAATTTTTCCTGCCATGGTAATAAATCCCTTATCTGCAAGATCTTTATTCAACTCTTTTATCCTTTTATAGGCATATGACTTTGAACAATTTAAATCTTCCACTACTTCATCAACACCCATCATATATTTGTAGTTTGCCATATTGTATTCTCCTTTCCTCGCCAGACATTAAATACGTTTAATGTATTCTTATGATGTACGATTATCGTAATTTTGTAATATATGAAAAAGGAGGATTCTATGGGTGACGGTAAAAATTTAAAAAAGTACCTTGATGAAAAAGGCACAAATGTCCGTAAAATTGCAAAGGCAACCGGCATCGGTGCCACAACCTTATATTCAATTATTCAAAAAGATTCCAATATTCGATTTGATTTTGCTTTAAGACTTGCAAACGAATTGCAAATTGATGTAAATGAGATATGTTCTGCCAGTCCATTTTCTGGCACAATTAAGGAAGAAGAGATTTATCCTACACTTCCAGACGGTTTGAACGGAGCATTAGATGCAAGTCGTGTAAAGACTTACTTAAAAAATTCTATGTACCCGTTGATGTATCTTTTCGGTAAGAACAATATGCCTGATGTAGACAATCTGCTTACATCATTCTATCAGCATGATGATGAAGCCAGACAGGAAGTTGTGGAAACAATCCGTCTGAAGCTGCAATATCATCGTGATCCGGAACGTGCTGAACAGATCAAACAGATCAAAGGCTGGTAAAAAAATCACTCCTGTGAATAGCAAACATTCGCAGGAGTTTCTTTTTGGCACCGTTTTGGCACCGCTGGTCTTATTTTTCAATTTTAAATTTATCTTTACTTAGTCTTATTGATAAATTTCCTTTAATCTCCGCATTGAAAATTCATAGGCGATTTTACTTTCCGCCCAACAGAAAAACCCCGGAAACCTTACGGTTCCGGGGTATCTTACGTTTGGACACAACGTTATCTTACGATAACAAATCTATATTCAGATTGTATTACTCAATGATTGTAGCAACACGTCCTGATCCTACAGTACGTCCACCTTCACGGATAGCGAAAGTAAGACCCTGGCTCATAGCGATTGGGTGGATCAGTTCGATTGTCATTTCGATGTTATCTCCAGGCATGCACATTTCTGTTCCTTCTGGAAGGTTGCAAACACCTGTTACGTCTGTTGTTCTGAAGTAGAACTGTGGACGATAGTTATTGAAGAATGGAGTATGACGTCCACCTTCATCTTTTGTCAGAACGTAAACCTGAGCTGTGAATTTTGTATGGCATGTAAGTGTTCCTGGTTTAGCAAGAACCTGTCCACGCTCGATTTCGTTTCTCTGAACACCACGAAGAAGAGCACCGATGTTATCACCAGCCTGAGCTTCGTCAAGAAGTTTACGGAACATTTCGATTCCTGTAACAACAACTTTACGTGTTTCTTCTTTGATACCAACGATTTCAACTTCTTCAGATACATGAAGAACACCAGCTTCTACTCTACCAGTAGCAACTGTTCCACGTCCTGTGATGGAGAATACGTCCTCTACAGGCATAACGAACGGTTTGTCTGTGTCACGCTGTGGATCCGGGATGTAGCTATCTACTGCATCCATAAGTTCCATGATCTTGTCTCCCCATGGGCCAGCTGGATCTTCAAGTGCTTTAAGAGCAGATCCCTGGATAACCGGGATATCATCTCCTGGGAAGTCATATTCGGAAAGAAGTTCACGAATTTCCATCTCAACCAGTTCAAGAAGTTCGTCATCATCTACCATATCACATTTGTTCATAAATACAACGATGTAAGGAACACCTACCTGACGAGCAAGAAGAACGTGCTCTTTTGTCTGAGCCATAACACCATCTGTAGCAGCAACAACAAGGATAGCACCATCCATCTGTGCAGCACCAGTGATCATGTTTTTAACGTAGTCAGCATGTCCTGGGCAGTCAACGTGTGCATAATGTCTTTTTTCTGTCTGATACTCAACGTGAGCTGTAGAAATTGTGATACCACGCTCTCTTTCTTCTGGAGCTTTATCGATATCTTCAAAGTTTTCTACTACGTTTCCTGGAACTCTTTCAGCCAGAACTTTTGTGATAGCAGCTGTTAAAGTTGTTTTACCATGGTCAACGTGTCCGATGGTACCAATGTTACAATGCGGTTTGTTTCTCTCAAACTTAGCCTTTGCCATTTTAAAATATCCTCCTTAAAACTTTGCTCTTTCTTTCAGAGCATTTTTATATCAGTTTTAGACTTGCTATCCTTGATTATATTGCAAATCAAGGATATTTGCAAGCATTTTTACATATATCAGTCTTTCTTAGAAAGAATCTTTTCCTGTACGGACTTCGGAACCTGTTCGTATTTCTCGAAGAACATGGAGTAGTTACCACGTCCCTGAGTTCTGGAACGAAGATCTGTTGCATATCCGAACATTTCGGAAAGCGGAACATATCCACGGATCATCTTACCGCCGCCGATATCATCCATACCTTCGATACGACCACGACGGGAGTTGATATCACCGATAACATCACCCATGTAATCTTCCGGAGTAGTAACTTCGACTCTCATGATAGGCTCAAGAAGAATCGGAGCACCCTTTGCCATAGCATCTTTGAATGCAAGAGAACCTGCAATGTGGAATGCCATTTCAGAGGAATCGACTTCATGATAAGAACCGTCATATACATTTGCATGAATGCCGACTACAGGGAATCCACCCAGAATACCAGCCTTCATAGCTTCTTCGATACCTTCACCAACTGCCGGGATGTATTCCTTCGGAATAGCACCACCAACAACAGTAGATTCAAATTTATATATTTCCTCACCGTTGGCATCCATAGGCTCGAATTTAACTTTACAGTGACCATACTGTCCACGACCACCAGACTGTTTAGCATATTTGCTGTCTACATCTACGGCCTTGGTAATGGTCTCTTTGTATGCAACCTGAGGAGCACCTACGTTAGCCTCTACCTTGAATTCACGAAGGAGACGGTCAACGATGATTTCCAGATGCAGCTCACCCATACCAGCGATGATTGTCTGACCTGTTTCCTGATTTGTATGTGCACGGAATGTCGGGTCTTCTTCTGCCAGTTTTGCAAGAGCTTCACCAAGTTTTCCCTGGCCAGCTTTTGTCTTAGGCTCGATTGCAAGCTCGATAACCGGTTCCGGGAATTCCATGGACTCAAGGATTACCGGGTGCTGGTCATCACAGATTGTATCACCAGTTGTGGTGAATTTGAATCCGATAGCAGCTGCGATATCACCGGAGTATACTTTGTCAAGTTCCATACGTTTGTTAGCATGCATCTGAAGGATACGTCCAACACGTTCTTTTTTGTCCTTAGTTGCATTAAGCACATAAGAACCGGAATTCATAGTACCTGAGTATACACGGAAATATGCCAGTTTACCAACGAATGGGTCTGTCATAATTTTGAATGCCAGAGCAGAGAATGGTTCTTCATCAGAAGAATGTCTCACGATCGGGTTGCCTTCCAGGTCAACACCCTCGATTGGAGGAATGTCTGTTGGAGCAGGCATGAATTCAATGATTGCATCCAGAAGTTTCTGAACACCTTTGTTTCTGTAAGCAGTACCACAGCAAACCGGTACAGCTGTACATTCACAGGTAGCTTTACGAAGAACTGCTTTTAATTTATCATTAGACGGTTCTTCACCTTCCAGATATTCCATCATTAAATCGTCATCCAGTTCGCAGATTTTCTCTACGAGCTCTGTATGATAAAGTTCTGCTTCTTCCTGCATATCTTCCGGAATATCTGTGATGGAAATGTCTTCACCTTTCTCATCATTGTAGATATAAGCCTGCATTTCGAAAAGGTCGATAATTCCTTTGAATTCATCTTCTTTTCCGATTGGAAGCTGTAAGCAGATAGCGTTTTTGCCAAGACGAGTCTTGATCTGATCTACAGCATTGTAGAAGTTTGCACCCAGGATATCCATCTTGTTGATGAATGCCATACGAGGTACATTGTAGGTGTCAGCCTGACGCCATACGTTTTCAGACTGAGGTTCTACACCACCTTTTGCACAGAAGACGCCGACAGCGCCGTCAAGTACACGGAGTGAACGCTCAACCTCTACGGTGAAGTCTACGTGTCCTGGTGTATCAATGATGTTGATACGATGTTCCAGGGCACCTGGTTTTTTCTTGCAGTGATCCTGCAGAGTCCAGTGACATGTTGTAGCAGCGGAAGTAATTGTGATACCTCTCTCCTGCTCCTGCTCCATCCAGTCCATTGTTGCGGTACCTTCATGAGTATCACCGATTTTGTAGTTAACACCTGTATAATAAAGAATACGTTCTGTAAGAGTTGTTTTACCAGCATCGATATGAGCCATGATACCAATATTTCTGGTACGCTCAAGCGGGTATTCTCTGCCTTCTTTTCCAGCCAATTGGATTTCCTCCTTGATTAGAAACGATAGTGAGCAAATGCTTTATTTGCTTCAGCCATCTTGTGCATGTCTTCTTTCTTCTTAACAGATGCGCCTGTGTTGTTCATTGCATCCAGAAGCTCGTTTGCAAGTCTCTCCTCCATTGTCTTCTCGCCTCTTTTACGAGAATAGGTGGTGAGCCAGCGAAGAGCCAGTGCCTGACGTCTGTCTGCTCTTACCTCGATCGGAACCTGGTAAGTAGCACCACCGATACGTCTTGCTTTTACTTCAAGAAGAGGCATGATGTTGTTCATTGCTTCTTCAAAAACTTCGATAGCTGGTTTGCCAGCTTTTTCTTCGATTCTGGCGAATGCACCGTATACAATCTTCTGAGCTACACCTTTCTTACCATCTAACATGATGTTGTTGATAAGCTTTGTAACCACTTTGTTATTGTACATCGGGTCTGCCAGAACGTCTCTTTTCTGAGTATGTCCTTTACGTGGCACGTTACTTCCCTCCTTAATCAAAATGATTAAATCATCGGTACTCACTTTCAAAACTAAGGTGTTCGCACTGGTAAAGTCCTATATTAACCCGCAACCGACAGGGTATATGGAATACCGTACAATATTTATAGCTATTAGTGAATTTTCAATGATTACTTTTCAAAAATTTACTTATTTCTTTTTAGGTCTCTTAGCACCATATTTGGAGCGGGCCTGTTTTCTGTTTGCTACACCTGCGGTATCCAGTGTACCTCTGATGATGTGGTATCTGGTACCAGGTAAGTCTTTAACACGACCACCACGGATAAGAACAACGCTATGCTCCTGAAGGTTGTGACCTTCTCCTGGGATATAGCTTGTTACTTCGATTCCGTTGGAAAGACGAACTCTGGCGATCTTTCTAAGAGCTGAGTTAGGTTTTTTAGGTGTTGCAGTTTTAACTGCTGTACAAACTCCACGTTTCTGTGGTGCAGACTGTTCAACAGCTTTCTTTCTTAAAGAGTTGAATGTTCTCTGCAGAGCCGGTGCTGTAGATTTCTTTACAGCTGTCTGACGTCCTTTTCTTACTAACTGGTTGAATGTTGGCATTCCATTTCACCTCCCGATTATTTTCTCCATGATCTTTCATGGGGCTTTGCGGTTGCTATTGTCAAATTATGCGCACAAAAAACAGCGTTCCTGTTGCACGCCTGCTCATTATATCCCGTATAAATACTGCTGTCAAGGGATTTTACGTGATTTTTATTTTTATTTAGTGTTTTCTCATTCTTGCTTTTTATTTTTCTACCTATTATAATAATTATCACTCGGTTACTGACAGACATGTAACATAAAGAAAGAGGATTTTTATGAAACCTAAACTTAATATTCACACAATCGTTCTTTGTCTGACGGGCATTCTGTTTATCGCCGGACTTTTCTACATCAGTTGGACTATCAGACAACAGATTAATTCTGCTAATTCTGATTTCTCTACTTTTGAAGAACAGCTTCAGGACCAGAAAAACTCTCTTGAATCTGCCCAAAGCGCATTTGCATATGCCATACAGTCCGAAAAGGATATTCTGAACTGGCGCGCACACAAAGCTGACGGGATATCTTCCGCAGCTCAGGAAGCTGATCCTGATCCGAATGCGTCTTCCGATACAAAACCTTCTATCTTCAGTCAAAACACAGCACCTGAATATAATGATTTCTCAGATGAGAATGCTGACTCTGACAGCAATAATATCTGGTCAGATTCTGATGACACTTCTGAAAATTACGATTCAGATCAACCAGTAGCCTGATCTCTCAAAAATACTTCATATATATAAATTTTAGAAAGGATATTTTTATGAAAAAAAATCGCCAGAAAACACCAGTTTTTCTTTATATAGTAATAATACTACTCGCCCTTGTAATCCTTGCTCTCGGCGGACTGACTCTTATGTCACTGAATGATCTTGCAAATCTTCGTTCTAAAGTATCCAATCTTCAAACTACGGTTCAGGAAATTTCAGATATTTCTTCTGCTCTTATCGATCAGGCACAGGAACTTAGCAGTCTGAAAGAACAGGCTGCTTCTTCTGAGACATCTGAAGTAGAATCCGAAGCCCAGGAAGAAGGTACTATTTCACCATCCCATTCACAGTCTGAAGCAGAATCTTCCACTGACGAAAGCATGAATAATCTTCTCTCTCAGATTCAGCCTCTGCTCCCGCAAAATAATGGTTCCTGGTCTGTATATGTATGCAATCTTATCAAAAACACTGATGGAAGCATCAACAGCCAGCCAATGCAGGCTGCCAGTCTCATAAAATTATATATTATGGGTACTGTATATGAAAATTATGAAACCCTGTCTGAAAACTACGGTGCAGATACGCTGAACAGCTATCTCAATCCTATGATCACAGTCAGCGATAACGATGCTGCCAATACTTTGGTAAATATGCTTGGAAACGGTGATGATTCTGCCGGAATGGCTGCTGTCAATGCTTTTTGTCAGGAACACGGATATTCAGATACTTCCATGGGACGTCTGCTTCTTCACAGTAACGAATACGGAGATAATTATACTTCTGTTAATGATTGTGGTCGTTTTCTCAGAGAAATTTATCAGATCAATGCAGGAACTGCCCAGGAGATTACTCTTTCTCATGCTGATGCCATGTATGGTCTTCTGAAAATGCAGGAACGGCGCAACAAAATTCCTGCAAATCTTCCGGAAGGTGTCAGCGTTGCAAATAAAACCGGAGAACTTGACAATGTAGAAAATGATGCCGGAATCATATACAATACTGCCAAAGGCATCGATCTTGTAGTTTGTTTTATGTCTGAAAATCTTTCCGATACAGGAAGTGCTCAGGCTGCAATTGCCCAGGACTCCCGTATGATTTACGGCTATTATAATGAATAATTTCTACAGCATTTCTGCATAAATACACCCCTGTTTTACAAAATACATACACGTAAAACAGGGGTATTATATTTTCAGGCATTTACTTATTTTTCCTCTTCATATGACATTTCCCAAATATCGGCAAAAACGGCCAGGGGGCAGTCTGTAAGAAGACACATCAGAAGAAAACATTCATATGGATTTACTATATAAATATCACTCATTCCACATTTATGTAAAATTTTCTGAATCTCTTCAAGGAAGTGATGATATCTGGTATAGGGATCTTCATCCTGCATCTTCTGTGACACTATAAAAAATTCCAGCGTAATAAGATCAAATCGTTCTACAGGAAACTTATGATTGAGAATGCTGTTTATCCTCTGTCTGCTGAACCTTTTCTGACTGAAATGTTTTGCCAGTATTGAAGCCGACATTTTTTTGAGATTTCCCATCTTATTGACCGGAATTCCGCTACAGATAACTTTTTCCACATCAGAATCTGAAATGTCCGAGATACTCCACACTTTATTTCTTTTCTTTTCCTCTTCATCACCCTGATACATTTCAGCGATAATTTTTTTTGCCTCAGTCAGTAAACGCACAAATTCCTGAAACGCCTGACTCTTTTCAGACATCGGATCATCTGTGCCAGCTTTAACATATGCAAGATATTTCAGAAGTTTTTCTTCCGTATCCAGATTCTGCTTACCGGCATATACCTGCACAGCCTCCTGATAATTCTGATCTGGTGTAAGTTCCAGATATTTTTGCTTCAGTTCCTCTGCTTTGTGATATCCCTCATGGTTATCATAGCAATACCAGTAAATAACCTCAGCCGGATTATGGAAATCGAAATCCTGTTCCCTTAATACTCTGGTCAGAAAATCTGAAACATCCTCTGCTCTCATTCGAAGTCCAAATCCAAGGAGAAATACAGTTTCTCTTTTTACGGAAGCTTGCGATAGCCAGTTATTAACCAACGAAGTTAGTTTTGTTGAAGTCGGATTCATTGATTTCGGAGTACATGTTTCGTGAAAAGATTCTATTACGATATCCCGATAAATATCCTGTGTAACTTCATTATACGGTTCTTCCAATCCGGCCCTCTCATATATATATCTTTTCAGATGATCTCCAAATGAAACAAGTTCCATTTCTTTATAAAGATAATGAAAAATAACATCCGCATCTTCATCTTCAAATTCTTCAAGGCTCACTACCTGTCGAAATCTCTGTGCTGCTTTTCGTGTAAATTCAAAATCCTTCACTGAATCAAAAGCCACAGTCTGTTCAAAATCCAGATCCTGCATTCGATTTTTCATTTTATATCACCTTCGTATCTTTTATGAAACCAGTCTGTCAGTCGCTGGAGCCATGTTTTTTCTGATTCTGTTATTTCACAAAGTACAATTGTTATATTGTCCCTTCCGCCTTTTTTCAAAGCACGCTCCAGAAGAAGTTCTACGGTTTCTTCTACAGAAATTTCTCTTGTAAGAACATCTGCAATCTCTCCGTCAGAAAGCATATCTGTAATTCCATCAGAACAAAGCAAAAATCGGACACCTATTGCAGCTTCCTGTTTTGTAATTGAAGGTTCAAGACCCATATTTTCCTCAGGAATTCCCACATACTGTGCCAGAGGTGATTTACCAAATAGTCCACCACCCAGAACATGATCAGTAGAAATTCGCCTGAAATGTCCTTCTTTTGACAAATAAATCCTGCTGTCTCCGAGATTACAGCCATAAACAAACTCCTCTCCAAAAGCCAGAACAGCTGCTGTAGTTCCCATACTGCTGATTTTATTTTCTTTGCTGTAATTACATACGGTGCGATTCATTTCATTACATAAATCTATGAGAAAATACTCCGGTTCTTCTCTGAACATTGTCTTATTTAAACTATAATGCTGTCCACAGGTCTGGGCTGCCAGATAAGCTGCCATTTCGCCACAACTTTCTCCTCCCATCCCATCAAATACTGCCATCACCGGAATCTCTGACTGTTTTATGCGACCACTCTGAATATGGCTCATTCCCTGATTTTCTGATGAAAGACTTTCTCCACAGCACCAGAAGTTATCTTCATTATTATTACGTACCTTTCCAGTATGACAGGTATATGCATACTCAACCTGATATGCCATAATTTATCCCTTTCTTATTGATTATCAGTCGTAAATGAATCAATCAGAGCTGTGCTGCCCATAGATGCATTCAGCTCACTTTTGTATTCTTCTGCCTGATTCAGGTACTTTTTACCTCTGTTCACATACTCATCGTTATCTGTTTCATTATCATGACAGACATTATTCTCGTCAATCCAACGTATCAGTTTTCCATCATCATAATAGTAAAAATCGACCTTCTGCTCTCCTTCTTTCAGATAACTCAGTGTATTGTGATCTGCCCAGATATATGCGAAAAACAATTCTCCATCCCAGTAATAATATTCTTCATAGTACCCTTCTTTTGAAAGAGATGGATAAATTAAAACCTTCTTTACCTGTCCATCCTGATCCAGATAACTGATCTTTCCTTCCTCTTCGGAACCAATCCAGTTATAATTGTTCAGATTATCTGTGATCGTGGTTGCCTGAGTCTGTATCTTCTCCAGTGTTTCCTGAAGCTGTTTGTTTTCAGCGCTCTGAACGGTCTCTGTAACAGACTGTTTCAGTTTCTGTAGTTCGGAATTTTCTCTTACCAGCCAGATAAACACTCCAATGACTACACATACCGCAATTGCCATTACAATAACTGCAACCATGAGAGGATCTATGCCTCTTTTCTTTTCTCTGTACTTCGGACTGTCAGACCTTCCATGGATTTTTTTAAAGGAATGTTCTGTTTTTGTACGTCCTGTTTTCTTTCTTCCCTGTGATTCTTCACGAACAATTACTGTGTTCTCAGCTTCCTGTTCATCATAAGCAATTTCTTCATTAAAACTCTCTTCTGATTTACCGTATTTCAATGCTTCAAGCGCTTCTCTGAAGTCTTCTGCTTTTTGAAAACGATCCTCTCTGTCATATGCACACGCTCTCAGAATCACCTCTGCAAACCTTTTATTTGCCTGTGCAGGTACAGGAAGTTCTTCCCCTGCCATTCTCCTTGACAGAGCACTTTCCTTATCTCTGTATGTAATCAGCTGTTTTTCCAGACTGATAAATGGAAGGCGGTTATGATTTTGTAATTTATACAGTACAATTCCCAGTGAATAAATATCTACCCTGGCATCATAACTGTCCCCCTTGTACATTTCCGGAGCCATATATGAAAAAGTGCCTTTTTTTGAAAGACCACTCATAGTTTTTTCGAGTTCACGTGCAATCCCAAAATCTCCCAGTTTAAATTCACCGAATCTTGATACAAAGATATTCTCGGGTTTTATGTCACGATGAATAATATTTTGTTTCTGGCAGTACTCCAGCGCTTTACAGAGATCGATTCCAAGCTGTATAACATCTTTTTCAGTGAGTGCCTTGCTAGCACAGTAATCCATAAAACTGGTGAGATACTCCATACGAATATAAATATCCCAACCAATATCGTCCAGATATTCTACTACTTTATAGTCTTCTACAGAAACTACGTGTGAATTTCCACGAAAATATTCCATAGTACTGACTTCCTGAATACATTCTTCTACCAATCCATGAAAATATTCTTTTACTGATTGTTCACTGGGATTTTCTGAACGTACACTGCTCAGTTCTCCCTGACTTGAAGGGATTGTTATTACCTTTATGGCAGAATAAAATGTTTTGCCCTGCTCAGTTCTTGTGGCTTTATATACTTTGCCAAAGGATCCTTCACCGATTTTTTCGATAATTTTCCATTCCGGCCATACAGAAACCGGCAGCTGCTTATCCATTTTCTTCCCTCCTCATCCTGATAATTATGATTAAACCTGCTTCAGACAGGCATGCATTCTCAGTAAATTCATGCTGCGTCTTCGACTTGCATTTACTGTTCACTTCGTTCACTATTTTGGAAAGTGTTCATAGTATGCCATGGTCACTAATCTCACACTGCGTCTTCGACTTGTGTTCCATAAGTGTCCAGGCATGCATTCTCACTAAATTCATGCTGCGTCTTCGACTTGCATTCATTAAGTGTTCATAGTATAGCACGGTTCTAATTCTATGTCTGTAGTTTTCGATTTTCTTCCAGTATTTTTCATACAATCTTCATAATTATAAAGAAAAAAGAAAGTCCCTGAACTGTCAGACAACAGTCCAAAAGACTTTCTTATATTTATTATTCTTCAGTTGTTTCTGGATCCTCTGGAGTTTCAGATACTTCTGGAATTTCTTCTGTATCTTCATCCATAGTCAGTACTTCATCATCAAGAACAGACTCTTCTGCAGTTTCTTCTGCTGTCAGCTGTTCCTCTGGCATTCCTGTATCCAGCTGAATCTCTCTGTAACGTTTCAGACCTGTTCCGGCCGGAATCAGTTTACCAATGATAACGTTTTCTTTAAGACCAACCAGATGGTCAACTTTACCTTTGATAGCTGCTTCTGTCAGAACTTTAGTTGTTTCCTGGAAGGATGCAGCTGACAGGAAGGAATCTGTTGCAAGAGATGCCTTGGTAATACCAAGCATAACCTGTTTTCCTTCTGCAGGAGTTTTGCCTTCTTTTTCAAGCTGTTCATTAACATCTTCAAATTCAAGTACGTCAACAAGTGTACCTGGAAGGAATTCTGTATCTCCGTTTTCTTCGATACGGATTTTCTTCAGCATCTGACGAACCAGAACCTCGATATGTTTATCACTGATTTCAACACCCTGTAGACGATATACTCGCTGAACCTCGCGGAGCATGTAATCCTGTACAGCACGTACACCTTTAATTCTCAGAATGTCATGCGGATTTACGCTACCTTCTGTAAGTTCATCACCAGCTTCCAGAACCTGTCCGTCTGTAATCTTAATACGAGATCCATAAGGAATGAGATATGTCTTGGAATCTCCGTTTTCCGGATTTGTCACAATAATCTCTCGTTTTTTCTTGGTATCGTTGATAACTGCAACACCAGGGATTTCTGTGATAATAGCAAGACCTTTCGGTTTTCTTGCCTCAAAAAGCTCCTCAACTCGAGGAAGACCCTGAGTGATATCTCCACCGGCTACACCACCACTATGGAATGTACGCATGGTCAGCTGTGTACCTGGCTCACCAATTGACTGCGCAGCGATAATACCTACAGATTCACCAACCTGAACTGCTTCACCTGTTGCCATGTTTGCACCGTAACATTTAGCGCAGACACCAACTTTACATTTACATGTAAGGATTGTACGAATCTTAACTTCATCAATAGGACCACCCTTGGCGTTAACACCCTCACTCATGATACGTGCAGCACGTCTAGGTGTAATCATATGGTTTGCTTTAACAAGGACTTCTCCGTCTTTGTTTGTAATAGTTTCGCAGGCAAATCTTCCTGTGATACGTTCCTGAAGGCTTTCGATTTCTTCCTTGCCATCCATGAAGCCTTTGACATACATACCGGAGATTTCCGGTCTGTTTTCACAGCAGTCTGTTTCACGAACAATAAGTTCCTGAGATACATCAACCATTCGTCTTGTCAGGTAACCGGAGTCAGCTGTACGAAGAGCTGTATCGGACATACCTTTTCGAGCTCCATGCGCAGACATGAAGTATTCCAGAACTTCAAGTCCTTCACGGAAATTTGATTTGATTGGAAGCTCGATTGTATGACCAGTTGTATCGGCCATCAATCCTCGCATACCGGCAAGCTGTTTAATCTGTTTATCAGAACCACGGGCACCGGAGTCAGCCATCATGAAGATGTTGTTATATTTATCAAGTCCTGTAAGAAGTGCTTTTGTAAGCTCATCATCAGTCTTCTTCCAGGTCTCAACAACTTCTTTGTAACGCTCTTCTTCTGTGATAAGACCACGTTTATAGTTCTTTGTAATTTTATCAACGATATTCTGTGCATTCTGGATCATCTCAGGTTTCTGAGGCGGCACAGTCATATCAGAAATGGATACTGTCATCGCAGCACGTGTGGAGTACTTGTAACCTGTTGACTTGATAGCATCAAGAACCTCTGCTGTCTTTGTAGCTCCATGTGTATTGATAACTTTTTCCAGAATCTGTTTCAGCTGTTTCTTACCAACAAGGAAATCAACTTCCAGAAGAAGTTCATTTCCCGGAATACTTCTGTCTACATATCCAAGATCCTGTGGGAGAATCTCATTGAAGAGGAAACGACCCAGTGTGGATTCAACATTACCTGTAATTACAGTTCCATCAGGCATTGTCTTGCTGCAACGCACTTTGATTCTTGACTGAAGTGTGATTACTTTATTTTCGTATGCAAGAATTGCTTCGTTTACACTCTTGAAGAATTTACCTTCACCCGGATTTCCTGGTCTTTCCTGTGTCAGGTAATAGATACCAAGAACCATATCCTGTGAAGGAACGGCAACCGGACCACCATCAGATGGTTTCAGAAGGTTATTTGGTGAAAGAAGCAGGAAACGGCACTCAGCCTGAGCTTCCTGTGACAGTGGAAGATGTACCGCCATCTGGTCACCATCAAAGTCTGCGTTGAACGCTGTACAAACAAGCGGATGAAGTTTGATTGCTTTACCTTCTACAAGGATTGGTTCAAACGCCTGAATACCAAGACGATGCAGTGTAGGTGCACGGTTCAGCATAACCGGGTGTTCTTTGATAACATCTTCCAGTACGTCCCAGACTTCCGGCTGAAGTTTTTCTACCATTTTCTTGGCATTCTTAATGTTATGAGAAGTTCCGTTTGCAACAAGTTCTTTCATAACAAAAGGTTTAAACAGCTCAATAGCCATTTCTTTCGGGAGACCACACTGATAAATTTTCAGTTCTGGTCCAACAACGATAACAGAACGTCCTGAGTAGTCAACTCGTTTACCAAGAAGGTTCTGACGGAAACGGCCGGATTTACCTTTCAGCATATCAGAAAGAGATTTCAGAGCTCTGTTTCCAGGTCCTGTTACCGGACGTCCACGACGGCCATTATCGATTAATGCGTCAACAGCTTCCTGAAGCATACGTTTCTCATTACGAACAATGATATCCGGTGCGCCAAGTTCAAGCAGACGTTTCAGACGATTGTTACGGTTAATGATTCTTCTGTACAGATCATTAAGGTCAGATGTTGCAAAACGCCCACCATCCAGCTGTACCATAGGACGCAGATCTGGCGGAATTACCGGAATTGCTGTCATGATCATCCATTCCGGACGGTTTCCGGACTCACGGAATGATTCAACAACTTCCAGACGTTTGATAATTCTGGCACGTTTCTGGCCAGTTGCATCAACCAGTTCTGCTTTCAGCTCAGCTGCATCTTTTTCGAGGTCAATTGCTTTCAGGAGTTCCATGATAGACTCAGCGCCCATACCTACACGGAAATTATATCCATAGGCTTCACGTGCATCCTGATATTCTTTTTCTGTAAGGATCTGTTTGTACTGAAGTCCGGAATCAGCCGGATCCAGTACAATATAATTTGCAAAGTATAAAACTTTTTCAAGTGTTCTCGGAGACAGATCAAGGATCAGACCCATACGGGACGGAATACCTTTGAAATACCAGATATGAGATACAGGAGCAGCAAGCTCGATATGTCCCATACGTTCTCTTCGAACAGATGATTTAGTTACTTCAACGCCACATCGGTCGCAGACAACGCCTTTGTAACGGATTTTTTTGTATTTACCACAATGGCACTCCCAGTCCTTGCTTGGCCCGAAAATTCTTTCACAGAAAAGTCCGTCCTTTTCCGGTTTCAGAGTACGGTAGTTAATAGTTTCCGGTTTTGTAACCTCTCCTCTTGACCATTCTCTGATCTTTTCAGGGGACGCCAGTCCGATCTTGATGGCATCGAAAGTCATTGGCTGATATGTTTCATTTGTTGTGGTTGGCTCTGCCATGTATTCTTTCCCCTTTCTTACTCGTTGTCGTCATCATCATAGGATTCGTCGAAATCGATGAAATCATCTTCATCCTCTTCATCCTCTTCGACATCTACAAGTTCTTCACCTTCAAATTCCTGCTTTGTATAGCCATGTTTTCCGAAGGATTCTTCTTCTCTGTGATGTCTGCTGTCGCCTTCGATTACGGAACGAAGATCTGTATCTCCGTAATCTACTGTTTCCAGAAGTTTTACCTCTGTATTGTCATCTCTGAGGACTTTGACATCCAGACCCAGAGACTGGAGTTCTTTAAGAAGAACCTTAAAGGATTCAGGGATACCTGGCTCAGGGATATTATCACCTTTGATAATTGCTTCATAAGTCTTAACACGGCCTACAACATCATCAGACTTAACTGTCAGGATCTCCTGCAGTGTATAGGAAGCACCATATGCTTCCAGAGCCCAAACTTCCATCTCACCGAAACGCTGTCCACCGAACTGAGCTTTACCACCCAGAGGCTGCTGTGTTACCAGTGAGTAAGGACCTGTAGAACGTGCATGGATCTTATCATCAACCAGATGATGGAGTTTCAGGTAATGCATGTGTCCGATTGTTACACGGCCGTCAAAATATTCTCCGGTACGTCCGTCACGAAGCTGTACCTTACCATCTCTGGAAATCGGAACACCTTTCCACAATTCTCTGTGATCTTTGTGTTCATCCAGATATTCCATAACATCAGGAGCGAGTACATCCTGATATTTTGCACGGAATTCCTCAAAATCTTCAGTATTTACATAATCATTTGCCAGTTCCAGAGTATCCTGGATATCAATTTCACTTGCACCATCGAATACAGGTGTTGAAACATTGAATCCAAGAGCTTTGGCTGCAAGACTTAAATGAATCTCAAGGACCTGACCAATGTTCATACGGGAAGGTACACCCAGTGGGTTCAGTACGATATCCAGCGGACGACCATTTGGCAGGAATGGCATATCTTCAACAGGAAGAACACGGGAAACAACACCCTTGTTACCATGACGTCCAGCCATCTTATCACCTACAGAAATCTTACGTTTCTGTGCAATATAGATACGAACTGCCTGGTTAACTCCCGGTGAAAGTTCATCACCGTTTTCTCTTGTAAATACTTTTGCATCAACGATGATACCATATTCTCCGTGAGGAACTTTAAGGGAAGTATCACGTACCTCTCTTGCTTTCTCACCGAAAATCGCACGCAGAAGACGTTCTTCTGCTGTCAGTTCAGTTTCTCCCTTAGGAGTTACCTTACCTACCAGGATATCACCGGCACGTACTTCTGCACCGATACGGATAATACCACGTTCATCCAGATCTTTCAGTGCATCATCACCTACACCAGGAACATCTCTTGTGATCTCTTCCGGTCCAAGTTTTGTATCTCTGGCTTCTGCTTCATATTCTTCAATATGAACAGATGTATAAACATCGTTCATAACCAGTCTCTCACTCAGAAGAACAGCATCCTCGTAGTTATAACCTTCCCAGGTCATGAATCCGATCAGCGGGTTCTTACCAAGAGCAAGTTCTCCGTTTGCTGTAGACGGACCATCAGCGATAACCTGTCCTGCTTCAACATGTTCACCCTGGAATACGATAGGTTTCTGGTTGTAACAGTTACTCTGGTTACTGCGGAGGAATTTTGTCAGATGATAATCATCTTTTGTTCCATCATCATTTTTGATGCTGATGTCTGTAGAAGTAGAACGAAGAACAGTACCTGCTTTCTTTGCTACCACACAAACACCGGAGTCTACTGCAGTTTTAGTTTCCATACCGGTACCAACTACAGGAGCTTCTGTTGTAAGAAGCGGAACGGCCTGACGCTGCATGTTTGACCCCATCAGCGCACGGTTAGCATCGTCGTTCTGCAGGAATGGAATAAGCGCTGTAGCTACAGAGAATACCATCTTAGGAGATACGTCCATGTAGTCAAACATACGTTTTTCATATTCCTGAGTTTCTTCACGGAAACGACCGGATACATTCTTATGGAGGAAATGTCCTTCTTCATCCAACGGCTCATTCGCCTGTGCTACATGATAGTTATCTTCCTCGTCAGCTGTCATATAAACAACTTTGTCTGTAACAACCGGGTTTGTCGGATCTGTTTTATCAATTTTACGGTATGGTGCTTCAATGAAACCATACTGGTTGATTCTTGCATAAGATGCAAGAGAGTTGATCAGACCGATGTTAGGACCTTCAGGGGTCTCAATCGGGCACATACGTCCATAGTGAGAATAATGTACATCTCGTACCTCGAATCCGGCTCTGTCTCGTGACAGACCACCAGGTCCAAGTGCAGAAAGACGTCTCTTATGCGTCAGCTCACCAAGAGGGTTGTTCTGATCCATGAACTGAGACAGCTGGGAGGAACCGAAGAACTCTTTAACTGCTGCAGTTACTGGTTTGATATTAATAAGGGACTGTGGAGAAATTGTCTCTGTGTCCTGAGTTGTCATACGTTCACGTACTACTCTTTCCAGTCTGGAAAGACCGATACGATACTGGTTCTGGAGAAGTTCTCCAACAGAACGGATACGACGGTTGCCCAGATGATCGATATCGTCATCATATCCGATTCCGTATTCCAGATGCATATTGTAGTTAATAGAAGCAAGAATATCTTCTTTTGTGATATGCTTCGGAATCAAATCGTGAATGTCTCTCTTAATGGCAGCTTTGATATCTTCAAGGTTGTCATTTTCTTCCAGAATTTTTTCGAGTACAGGATAATATACTAATTCTGTAACACCCAGATCTTTCGGATCGCAGTCAAGATCTACATGCGCAGTAAGATCTACCATCATGCTGGAAAGAACTTTGACATTACGTTCTTCACTCTGGATCCATACAAACGGAACAGCCGCATTCTGGATTTTGTCAGCCAGCTCAATAGTAACATTTGTACCTTCTTCTGCAAGGATTTCTCCTGTAGAAGGATCTACAACTGCTTCTGCGAGTTTATGACCTGCAATTCGTTTATTAAAATGAAGTTTCTTATTAAATTTATAACGTCCAACTTTGGCAAGATCATATCTTCTTGGATCGAAGAACATTGCCATGATCAGGCTTTCAGCGCTCTCTACTGCAAGCGGTTCACCCGGACGGATCTTTTTATACAATTCAAGAAGACCTTCCTGGTAATTTGTGGAAGTATCTTTTGTAAAGCTTGCGAGAATTTTAGGTTCCTCACCGAACAAATCAACGATTTCTGCATTAGTGCCGATACCAAGGGCACGAATCAGCACAGTGATCGGAACCTTCCTGGTTCTGTCCACACGAACATAAAATACATCGTTGGAATCAGTTTCATATTCCAGCCATGCACCTCTGTTGGGAATAACGGTACTGGAAAATAACCTCTTACCAACTTTATCATGTGCAATTGCATAATAAATACCAGGGGAACGCACCAACTGGCTAACAATAACACGCTCGGCTCCGTTGATTACGAAAGTACCCGTTTCTGTCATTAACGGCAGATCTCCCATGAAGATCTCATGCTCGTTGATTTCTTCTGTTTCCTTGTTGATCAGTCTCACTCGAACCTTTAAAGGTGCGGCATAAGTTACGTCACGCTCTTTACATTGTTCGATGGTATACTTAGCATCTTTCGCATCGTAAGTAAAGTCGATGAATTCCAGACTGAGCTTTCCGCCGTAATCTGCGATCGGAGAAATATCATCGAATACTTCTTTGAGGCCCTCATCGAGAAACCACTTATAGGAATCTTTCTGGACTTCAATCAAATTCGGCATTTCCAGGACTTCTTTTTGTCTCTGGTAGCTCATACGCATGCTTTTTCCAGTTTTTACAGAACGAATTCTGTTTTTTTCCATTGACGTTTCACCCCTGTTTTTTTTATTTATTTTACAACATGACCCTGTTCACGGTTTGAGATAAACAGGCATATCTTGCCATAATATAGCATTCTTCACTATAGCACACCATTGTCAAGGTGTCAACATTTTTTATAACTTTTTTCGCAAAAAAACAGGAACACCACTTGGGCGTTCCTGCGTAGTTCTTCCTGGTCAGAGGAATTATTTAAGAGTGATCTTAGCGCCTTCTGCTTCCAGTTTTGTTTTGATGTCTTCAGCTTCTGCTTTGGATGCGCCTTCTTTAACAACCTTCGGAGCACCGTCAACAACAGCTTTAGCTTCTTTCAGGCCAAGTCCTGTTACTTCACGAACAACTTTGATAACTTTAACTTTGTTCGGTCCAACTTCTGTAAGTTCTACATCGAACTCATCTTTTTCTTCTGCTGCTTCAGCGCCTGCTCCAGCTGCTGCAACTACAACACCTGCTGCTGCGGATACACCGAATTCTTCTTCACAAGCTTTTACGAGTTCGTTTAATTCTAATACAGATAATTCTTTGATTGCTGCAATAAATTCTTCTGTTGTTAATTTTGCCATTTTAATTTTCCTCCATTTTTTAAATTATTTATTATTCGCAGTTATTACGAAAACCGCGAACTCTGTTACGCTGCGTTTGCGTATCATATAATTTGGTTATGCCAAATTATTCAGCTGCTGCTTCTGTATTACCGTTTGCTTCTGCGATCTGATTAAGCACACGAGCAAAGTTGGTAATAGGAGACTGGATACTTCCAAGAAGTTTTCCAAGAAGTTCTTCTCTGGACGGAACCTGGGACAGAGCCTGGATTCCTGCCTGATCATTGTAGTTACCTTCAACTACACCAGCGATCAGTTCAAGAGCTGGGAACTGTTTTGCATATTTAGCAAGGATTCTTGCCGGTGCTGTAGCATCTGTTGCGGAAATTGCAAGAGCGTTAGTTCCTTCCAGATGTGGGCAAAGGCTTTCGCAATCTGTACCTGCGAATGCACGGTTCATCATTGTGTTTTTGTAAACTTTGTACTGAACACCAGCTTCTCTTAATTCCTTACGCAGAATAGTATCCTGTTCAACTGTAAGACCACTGTAGTTAACAAGAACTACTGCCTGTGCGTCTTTAATGCTGTTTGCGATTTCTTCTACGATTGGTTGTTTCAGTTCTACTTTTGCCATAAATGGTACACCTCCTTATAGATTTATACCGCCGCAACGAAAAAAAAGCCTTACTGCATGACAGTAAGGTCTTCTGTAATCTTTCATAAATAAGAATACTAAGTCCTCGGTAGGCGTTTTAATCCTTATGCCTTACGGCACCTACTGTCTTCGGCAGCGTTCTGTAGTACAATAGCATATCGTTTTTCTGTTGTCAAGCCTTATTTTCATTCTTTTTTATATTTTTATCATATATGGCTTCAGACCTTTTGACCCAGATATCATTATATGATAATATATTTTCATCACTTAAGGAGAAGTATGATGGATATGAAAAAGAATTACCCTTATAAATTTTCAGTTGTTGTTGCTGTATATAATGTGGAAAATTATCTGGCAGAGGCAATTGACAGCCTCCTCGGACAGGATATCGGATTTCAGGAATCAGTTCAGCTGATTCTGGTCGATGACGGTTCTCCGGATAATTCAGGACAGATCTGTGATGAGTATCAGGCCAAATACCCTTCCAATATTAAAGTGATTCACAAAACCAACGGTGGAGTTTCCTCCGCACGTAACGAAGGTCTGAAACACGTAGAAGGCCGTTATATCAACTTTATGGACTCCGATGATAAAATATCGCCGAACACTTTATCCGCTGTATATGACTACTTCAGCACAGTGGATGATCAGGTAGACCTTGTTTCCATTCCGCTCTATTTCTTCGAAAGTAAAGAAGGTGGTCACCGTCTTAATTACAAATTTGATGATAAAAAAAATCAGATTATTGATCTTGAAGATAAATACTGGTATGTGCAAATGTCAGGAGCATCTGCATTCTTCAAAAATGAAGTTCTTATTTCCAGAAATTTTGACACCTCTCTGAAATATTCAGAAGATGCCAAGCTTATCATGGACATTCTCCTGGACAATCCCAAATACGGAATTGTACCTGGTGCCGCTTATTATTATCGTGTACGCAGTGACCTGAATTCTGCTACCAATACATGCTGGCAGAATAAAGCCTGGTATATTGACCATATCAGAAGCTATAGTTTCTGGTCAATTCATGAAGCGCAAAAACGCTGTGGCATTATTCCCGCCTTTGTTCAGTTCAACCTTATGTACGAAATGCAGGGATTTTTCCGCATGAAGGAACTTCCGACTGATATCCTCAGTCATGATGAACTGACTGAATTCACGGAGCTTCTCAGTAAATTTCTGGAATATATAGATGCTTCTATTATAATGGAACAGAAAAATATGAGCATGGAACAAAAGGACAATGCTATTTCCATGAAATCAGCCTGCGGCACAGGAATTCTTACTTATTCTGACCATGACGAGGATGCTTACATTCAGTATAATGGCATTGCAACACGCCCAATGTCCGTTTATACTGCCAGGCTGAACTCACTGTCTGCCGATAAAAAAGAACTGATCATATCTGGTTCTGTCAAGATAAACTCACGTTTTCCTGAACCCGAGAAAATTTTTCTGCGTCTGACTTCTGGTGATGGCCAGCGAAGAGAAATCTCCTGCAATTTTCACAGAAATACTGACGAAACTTTTGTTTACACAGGTAAACTTCTTGCTCAGTTCTGGGACTTTGATGCCAAAATCCCGTTTTCTGAGTTAAAGAAAACCATTCTGGTGGATATTTGTCTGAAATATGATTCTCACACTGTCCGGTTCAAAAAGATCTTCAAGGGTAATAATTTTGCAGATGATCCGTCTCTGGATGAAAATCATGTTTCATATCTTCTGGACAAACACCAGCTGTATCTGACCAGGTATTTTCTGGTAAATACGCTGAAACCTGATTCTGAAAAATTATCTTTTAAAATAAAAAAACGTATAAAATCTTTTCGCAAATAATCTTAATGGAGGAATTATGAACGATCAAACTATTAATGCATCTGTGATTGGCAGTCTTCCCGAAGGTAATCTGGTCAACATAACCCGGCTTTCCACCGATGGGACTTCCGTCACACTGACTTTGCAGAATTTTTCCGCTGACGCTTACGAAAAAATCGAGTTGCTTGCCTGGCATCCTACCACTCATGTAGAAGTTCCTCTTTCTTTTGAGCAAAAAAACGCTTCTGAGATTACAGTTGATATGGCTCCCATGGCAACACCGGAAATTCTGAACCGACGGACTTTTTACTTTTTCCTTATCGCAACACAGGATCAACAGAGAAACTCTCATCTTCTGAAAATAGACACGCTTCCACGTACAGTCATTGCAGAAAATCTCTGGTATCAGAAAGAAAATGGTGTACAACCTGAAGAATACATGGTTTTCCTTTACCCTGATGAGGGGCATCAGCTGGCTTCCATGTTCTGTCTTCGCAGTTATTATCTAAATCTTACAATGACCTGCAAATTAAAAAGAATTTCCATGCATGGCAAAACTCTGAAGATTTCCTATATTCTGGATCCTGACATTTATGAATATACCAAGACTTATCTGGAATTTCGTCACGTTCTGCCGCAGGATGCGAGGACTGCTGACTTTCAGGCGCTTAAATGTGTCCGCCGCGGAAATCTTCTCCACATAACCGTATCTTTTGATATGAGTACAATAGAATGGCAGAGTATTTACTGGGATATCCGTGTTCAGCTGCGTCTGCCTTCTGACGGTAAACTGTGCACTACTTCAATTGCCATGGATACAGCTGCACGTATGTACAATAAATTTCTCTACAATGGCTATTATCCGGGCAAGGATGGATTTTTCCTTTATCCGTATTATACCGGTGCAAAAACACTCGCTCTTGTTTACAGAGAGCGCGTTAAATACGATGGGCTGGATATTGTTTTCAAAGAACTGACTGCAATTCTTCTGTATAAACTTTCAAAACCTTACTGGAAAAAGCAGCACATTGCACTTGTATGTGAAAAATATTCCGAGCAGGCTCAGGAAAGTGGATATTGTTTCTTCAAACACTGTATGGACGAAAACGAAGAAAAAAATCTCGGCAGGAAAATCTATTATATCATCACCAAAGATTCTCCTGACCGTCATAAACTTGAACCGTACTCCAACAGAGTTATTGATTTCATGAGCATACGCCATATGATCTATACCCAGGCAGCTGAGCTGATCATAAGTTCAGACTCCAGATATCACTCCTACGCATTTAAAAGCAGACACAGTATTTTTAACCGTTATCTGAAAAAAGTTTCCTCTGTTTTCCTGCAGCATGGAGTTATTTCTTTCAAACGTGTACCTTCTTTTACCAAAGGAATGAAACTGGGATGTGATCTTTTTGTAGTTTCAACAGACCGGGAACGCCAGATCGTTATTGATAATCTCGGTTACGACCCTGAACAGGTTATCAACACCGGTCTTCCCCGTTGGGATGTTCTCGAAGACAAATCTCAGGGAAGCCGCGAAGTACTTATTATGCCAACCTGGCGATACTCCATGGAGATCATTTCCGATAATGATTTTGAACAGAGTCTCTATTTCCGAAGCTATATGGCACTGCTGAATTCACCGCGTTTTGCCGATATTCTTGAGAAATATGATCTGCAGGTAAACTTCTATCTACACCCGAAATTCCAGAATCATATGGGTACATTTCGTTCTGCCAATAACAGAGTTCACCTGCTCACCTTTGGGGACATACCTGTAAACGAAATGCTGATGCGCTGCCGCATGCTGATCACTGATTATTCAAGTGTCAGCTGGGATGTATTTTATCAGGATAAACCTGTTATCTTCTATCAGTTTGATCTGGATACTTACGAAGAAGCTGAGGGAAGTTATATTGACATGCACACAGAGCTTTTCGGTGACCGTGCCGAAACAGCTGATGATCTTCTTAATCTCTTTGAAAAACAGATTCAGAATAACTTCAAAATGTATCCTCAATATGAAAAAATGCGTCATGAATATTTCACAACCATCGACAGAAATCACAGTAAACGTGTCTGCGAATGCATAAAAAATTATTTTAAATAACCCAATATAAAAAGTGTGATGCTATCGGAAATTTCCGTATACATCACACTTTTTTTATATAGTTTTTTCTATCCAGTTTAATACAAAACCTGTAAATCTGCCCGTGATCTGGTTGAAACGCAAAAGCTTTCGCAGAACATCATAAAAAACAGAAATTGCAATACTGACAAGCAGCACAAACAGGAAAATCTTCCATGCCTGTCCGAAAGAATACGTAATATCAGTCCACCAAAGGCCTCTTACAAAAGTATGTGTATAGAAAATATCTCCTGAATGCTTTCCAATAAATTCCAGGCACTGATGAAGTCCAGGAATGTCTACAATAAATTCATACACCCAGTAGATAACAAACACCGGAATCAGGCCATTCAGCAGGAACTCGAAATGTTCAATCCCCCATGTACTGTCAAATAGTCTGCACATTACAAGAAGTGGAACTGTAGAAAGCAGGAATTTCAAAATCTTGTTTAATACCTTATTTTCGACAAATTTATACGCTTTCAGTCGTTCAAAAACGTGCTGATCTGCAAAACATACTGCCAGTGGAACTGTAAAAAGATACATGGTCAGCGGTGAATGTTTTTCTATAAGAAAACATCCCGGAACCAGCACCATAAGTACTGTGAGCCAGCTGTATTTTTTGTAAAATCTCACTGCAAAAGGAAGAAAAACTATCAGCATTACTTCCAGACTCAGGTACCACCATGTAGGAATCAACATCCTGCTTCCAGTCAGTCTTCCCACACACAAGATATCTGTGATCATACTGAAAATATTCGCCCAGGTTCCATTATTGTATCTGTGATATCCAAGACCATATGTAACAAAAAAGCAGAAAAAATAGGGTATCAAAAAGGTAAATACCAGATGCAGATAGCGTTTCACTACAAATCCTGCAGCCTGTTTTCCAGTGAACTCATAATCCTCATATTGTTTTTTCAGCGACAACGTCAGTCCATAGACAGACAGAAATGCAAACATGCCAACACACTGGATCATACAGCGGCTGATTGCCATTGCGGCCTCCTGAGACAGCGGCCAGAAGCTTACAGTCGCACCATAAAGCCTGTCCACGCTCGAGAAGCAGTGATAACATAGCAGAAAGAAAATGGCCACACCTTTAACTGTAAGTGTGTCATTTTTGGTAAATTTATAATTCATAACGTTCTCCCTTTATCGTTACGTTGTTTTCTCTTTTAATCCGACTGATTTATTTTAACATAGATATCCTGTCCCGACAATAAATGAACTGTAACAATCCTTTGACAATTACATCCTGTTCAGATAAAATTATAAAAAACACTCGATATTTATTATTTTTCCTATAAAAAGGAGTTCCAATGGAATCAGAAATAAAAATAACTGAACTTAAAATCAGGAAGAAATTTCTTTATATATCACTCGAAAATCCGAATTGTTCCAGTATTCTTCAGGTGAATCTGGTCAGCTGCAATCCCTCGCATCCGGCAACGGTACCATTCCGTTGCAGCAATGAAAAGTCCGGGATGGTCTCTGCATCACTGGATACTGCTTCTTTCAGCTTTACAGAAGGTGATTGGGATATCCTTGTACATCTTTCAGATGGAACAGTTGCAAACACAGTTCTTCCCGGCAAATTGAGAATGAAACTTCTCCTTGGAAATTACCAGATCATCCGTGACAAGATGATTCTCTTCCCCATGGGAAGCGTAGGGCATCGTTTTATCCTTCGCTGTCGCCCATTGTCACCATATGACAGTAATCTGAACCGCCTGAAAGAATTCTGTGCACTGGGCCTCTCCAAATTATTACGGCCTCTTTTCAGGAATAAACATATCTGGCTTGTTTATGAAAAATACTGTATTGCAGCCCAGGATAACGGCTTTTATTTCTTTCAGTACTGCATGGAAAACCTGCCGGAAGAACGCCGAAAGAACACCTTTTTTATCCTTGACCGAAACTCTGCCCAGTGGAATCTGACACAAAAATATGCTGGTAATGTCATTTCATTTATGAGTTTCAGACACATGCTTTATCTCCTGCTGGCAGACATTTATGTTGCCTCAGACAGCCGTAATCACGCCTACGCCTGGCAGCCAAAGCCTAATGTGATTTCACGCGAGATTAACAAGCATGATATTTATTTCCTGCAGCATGGTGTACTGGCACTGAAACGTGTGGAAAATCTTTTCGGTAAAAACGGTTCCAGTTCCATGACTTATTTCACCGCATCTTCTGAATTCGAAAAGAATATTATTGTTAATGAATTCGGCTATACTCCGGAACAGGTTCCTGTAACCGGACTCTGTCGCTGGGACATGCTGGAAGATCATTCAAAGACCTGCCCAAAACAGATTCTTGTAATGCCTACCTGGCGTTCATGGCTGGAAGATCAAAGTGCTGAAGTGTTCTGCAGCAGCCAGTATTTCCGTCATTATTCAGACCTTCTGGCAGATAAAAACCTGCAGGATTTTCTCTGCGAACAGGATATGAAACTTATCTTTTATATCCACCCAAAACTTCGTGAATATCTGGTAAATTTTCATTCTGAAAGTCAGAATATAGAACTGATTCCGTTTGGAAAGATTCCTCTAAACCAGATTCTCATGGACTGTTCCATGCTTATTACAGACTATTCCAGCGTTTCCTGGGATATTTATTATATGGAAAAGCCTATACTTTTTTATCAGTTTGATCTGAAAGAATACAACGAAACAAATGGAAGTTATATTGATATGGAAAAAGAATTGTACGGGGAAAGATGTACAACGAAAGAAGAGCTGATCCGCCTGATCAGCGAATATACTGCAAATAATTTCCAGGAAAAACCTCAGTATGCGGCTATGCGCAAGGATTATTTTGCCTATCGCGATCACGAAAACTGCAAACGTACCTGTGATTTTATCCTGCAAAAGGGATACTGATTCAGAAGTACAGAGGGGCTTTTCAGCCCCTTTGTTGTATCAGCACAGGATTAAGGAAACAAAGATATTCCTTCCCGAGAACACGCTCAAGAAATCCTGTATACTGCTCATATGAAAGACTGCCGTCAGGTGTCAGCATCTCAAAATCCACCTGATAAACATTTGCAAACAGCCCTGTTTCTTTCAGTCCATTTCTCAGATAAAATGCTTTTCGACGTTTTCGATCTTCGGCATTTTCTGCATTTTCATCCTGCATTTCTATTTCAAAGATGTACTTTTTATCACGGAATTTCTCTAATAAAGTACGGATACAGTCACCCCCATATCCACAGTTTCTCTTCTCCGGATCAATTGCAAAGTAGTCCAGAAGTGCCGTTTCTCCATCTATCAGATTAATCGCCAGTCCGATAAATTCATCTTCTTTTTCTATTGCCAATATCTCCATTTTATTCTGTTTTACAAGTTCTTCCATAACTGTCCAGGGCTTTTTTTCCGATTCCGGAAACGCTTCTTCGTACAGTTCACAGACATTTTTTTCAAATTTCTGACCATCTTTATATATGTTTTTCAACTGCATGTGAATACCTCTTCTACTTATTAATTATTGATCATATCCGGCCATGAAAGAATTTCCCGGGCAATTTTTTCTTCATAATCACCCTCAATATCCTCACTTCGTCCTGCTGCATAGATATTTGTTTCTGCTCCCCATACGCCATCATGGTATTCCCATACATGAAAACTCAGGCCTCTGAACATAAAATCCAGACTTCCGCAGCCATCTTCTTCCGTATATTCAAACTTGATATTTTTCTGATCCAGAGCATTTTGTACTTTTTCTAATCTCATTTTACGATTTCCTCCATCTGTAACAACATTCAAGAATGCCCCTGCATTCTTGCTGCGAGATGCGCGTCATGCAATGCATGACATACTTCTTCTGCGCATCTCTGCAATCCTGCCGGAGGCTATATCAGATGGGGGATTGACTCCCACCACTGATACTGATTTGTTGCTCGCCACCTACAGAGGTAGGAGTCATCTCACATCTGATATAAAATCAGCATATACTCTCCTGCATTTAATGTCAATGTTTATAACTGTTCACAGGCAATATCCCGCGAGGCGTTTTGCCCTCTGTAATATTTGAATAACTGGATATTGCGGACAGCCTTATAATGCTTTACAATGTTTGGAGATGATTTTTATAAAAGGAAGTGTACACACTTATGACAACAAAAATGGTTTTTCATGGCAGTGATATAGAAAAGATATGCAGTTATTATCATTTAAAAAAAGAAGACATCATTAAATTCGGTGCAAACGTCAATCCACTTGGACTTTCTGAAAATGTTAAAAAAGTTCTCGCTGCTCATATAGATATTTTTTCCTCTTATCCGGACAGAAATTACACATCTCTTCGTAATGTAATCTCTGAATACTGTGATATTCCGGCTGATTTTATTCTTCCGGGAAACGGATCCAGTGAACTGATTTCACTTCTGATCGAACAGAAAGCGCCAAAGAAAACTCTGATACTCGGTCCAACTTATTCCGAATATTCAAGAGAACTTTCTTTTTCAGGAAGCACTCAGGAATACTATCATCTTCAGGAACGTGATGATTTTTCTCTGGATATTGACGATCTTTGTCATACACTCGAAGACGGTGGATATGATTTTCTGATTCTCTGCAATCCGAATAATCCAACTTCATCTGCTATTTTGCAGAAAGACATGCGCAAAATACTCGCATTTTGTGAACCTCGGAATATTTTTGTAATGATTGATGAAACTTATGTGGAATTCGCTCCGGATATCTCCGAAATAACTGCTGTTCCACTTACCGGAGAATTCACAAATCTCATGGTCCTCCGTGGCGTCTCGAAGTTTTTTGCAGCGCCTGGAATGCGTCTCGGATATGGTATTACAGGAAATATGAAATTTCTTTCCAAAATGAAAGAAAAGCAGACTCCATGGTCTCTGAACAGCCTTGGCGCCTATGCCGGAGAGCTTATGCTTCAGGACTCTGAGTACATCAACAGAACTCGAAATCTGATTCTTTCTGAACGTGACCGGCTGTACAAAGAGCTTCAGAGCATTCCTGAATATAAAGTTTTTCCGGCTTATGCCAACTTTCTGCTGCTGAAAATTCAGAAACCCGAACTCACATCATCTGATGTGTTTGAATCCTGTATTAAAAAAGGACTCATGATCCGCGACTGTGCTTCTTTTCAGTGTCTGGAGGGTGAATTTGTAAGATTCTGTATTATGATGCCGGAAGATAATTCCCGGCTGATACAGTCACTCAGGGAATGTGTTCAAAAGTAAAAAAACCGGCATCTGTGATGGGAATATCACCCTGACAGGTGCCGGAATTTTTATGCATGATTATAATTTGTGACGATATTTTTCCCTTGTGGCAAGTCCACCACGAATATGTCTCTCTTCTTTGTTTATATCCAGTATTTTTCTTGCTTCACCAGCAAGAGAAGGATTGATCTGAAGGAGTCGTTCTGTAACATCTTTATGTACCGTACTTTTGCTAATCCCAAATTTCTTCGCTGTCTGTCTTACCGTCGCCCCGCTTTCAATAATATAATATGCAATTTCCACTGCACGCTCCTCGATGTAATCTTTCACTGCCAAAAGCCTCCGAAGACGCTGTTTTTACAGTGTATGCAGAGGGGTTTGAGGGTATGTGTGGGGATAGAAAACTCTTTTCAGAACAAAAACATCTGCCAGATGCCCAATTTATGCATATATCAGATGTGAGATGACTCCCACCTCTGTAGGTGGCGAGAAACAAACCAGTATCAGTGGTGGGAGTCAATCCCCCATCTGATATAGCCTCCGGCAGGATTGCAGAGATGCGCAGAAGAAGTATGTCATGCATTGCATGACGCGCATCTCGCAGCAAGAATGCAGCGGCATTCTTGAATGGTATAAATTATATCAATTCCTATCTTATAAAATGTGTCGCTATACGCTCTTCTTTTTCCGGAAGGCCAAACTGTTCTTTCCCAAGGGCTATGCTCTTCATAAGAAAAGTCATATTTCTGGCAAGTGTACGCATTGTCTGCTTTCCTTCGCCATCCTGTTCGGCTTCTCCTGCCATACGGCCATGAATGCTGTTCCAGTACTGGCTTGGTGCTATTGGCATATTGGAAATTGTGAAGTATTTATTCAGTTCATCAAAAGTTGCAGAGCAGCCGCCTCTTCTGGCGCAGGCAATACTTGCACCGACTTTCATTGTTTTATCAAAGTGTGTGCTGTAAAAAAGCCGATCAAGACAGGCAACCAATGTAGCATTTGCTGACGCATAATATACCGGGCTTGCAACTACAAGACCGTCAGCCTCCTCAAATTTCGGTGCAAGCTCATTAACTACATCATCAAATACACATTTACCGTTTTTCGCACAGGTATTACATGCAACGCAGCCTCTCACAGCTTTGTTTCCAATCTGCACAGTTTCTACCTCTATTCCATTTTCCTCAAAAATTTTTTCCATTTCACGAAGTGCAACTGCTGTATTTCCATCCGCTCTTGGACTTCCATTAAGTATCAGAACTTTTAATTTATCCATTATCATTCTCCTTTTGTCTCTTCAAGAATTGATGTGCAATGCGGGCAACGTGTTGCCTTTATACTGATCTCGCTCTGGCAGTAAGGACAGACAATTCACCACCGCAGAAATAAAGCTTGATGCAAAACCAGCAATATCTGTTACCGTATATGTAGCTCCGCCAGTCAGAACATTCAGTATGGGATTGATAAAGTTGTCCGTCAGGGATGTAACGATACCGGAAAAAGCACCTCCGATAATAACACCAACTGCCATATCCATCACATTTCCTTTCAGTGCAAAGGCTTTGAATTCTTCAATAAACTTTTTCATCTTTCGTTTCCCCTTTAATAAGTTTGGATTTGCACATTTCCATTTTAACACATATTCTCACTATAAATACTACTTTTTCATCTGATTTCAGAAATATTTTGTGAAAAATATACCAAGCATTTGTTGAGAAAAATGTTCATTAATGTTAAAATAGAAAGAAAAAAGCGGAGGATATCTCAATGAAAAAACTTAAAGTTAAAAAGGGAAGTACCTGTATGGCCTGTCTGGAATGTGTTATGGCATGTTCTCAGGCTTTCTACAAAGCAGATGATCCTGGACTGGCATGTCTGGAGATCACAGAAAAGAAAACTGTTCGTCCTATGACCTGCCCACAGTGCGGTAAATGCGCTGAAGCTTGTCCGGAGGGTGCAATCACCCAGAATGCCAAAGGCGTTTATATGATCAACAAAAAGAAATGTACAGGATGTGGCAAATGTGCTGAGGCTTGTCCATTTGGTCTGATCGTTAAAACCGAAGGAAATCCGGCTTCCAAATGTATTGCCTGTGGCATCTGCGCAAAGGCATGTCCAATGGATGTACTTGAAGTAGTCGAAGACTGATTTTAATTCCTTACATAAGATTACCCCTGGTTCGAATGAACCAGGGGTAATCTTGTAATAAATTTATTTTACACGGACTTTAATCTTTACAGATTTCTTACCGGATTTGACGGTAATTACTGCTGTGCCTTTCTTTTTGGCTGTGACCACACCTTTTGAAGTTACTGTCGCAACTTTTTTGTTGGAAGAGGCAAAGGTTACTTTTTCCTTGCTTGTTACAGGTGCTGTAACAGCACTGAGGCTGAGTTTTGCTTTACGTTTCAGCGTAATTTTTTTGGCTGCTTTCTTGCCTGTAGCTTTATTTATTACTTTCAGTGAAGTGGTTTTTACATTTGCTTTCTGTACTTTTACTTTAAACCATACAGAATAGCCACTTGCAAGTTTAACTGTAATTTTTGCTGTTCCTGCCTTTTTACCTTTAAGCTTTCCTGAAGCGGATACAGTTACTACCTTTTTATTACTGCTTGTCCATGAAACGACTTTGTCACCCTTTGCCAGATCAGATACTTTTACTGCATAAGACTGTTTCACTTTCAGCGGAATTGTTTTTCTTACTTTCACACTGAGCATTACTTTTGGAGCAAGTTTACTGATTGTTTCTTCGGCTACAGTCTTTCCACACACAGAACACTGCTGGATTTTTTTACCTGTTTCTGATACTGTAGGTTCTTTTGTAACTTTCCAGCTTAATTTATGATTTCCTGCCGGATATACGGTTGTTCTTGTTTCTCCCTTATGTACGCTGCAGGACTCTACTTTCTCTCCCACTGCCGTACAGGTTGCCTGTGTATTCTTTATAGTTTTCCAGGAACAGCCTTCCAGAGTTCTTCTTGCGATTTCAAAAGTTCCTGTAGTATTTGTTCCAACTGCCCTGAGACCTATCAGATAAGTTTTTCCGCCTGCAATAAAAGCATGATCTATCTTATCTCCCGCTGTGCTCCAGTAAGACCACGGCTGAGGACGTCCCTGCTCATCCACTGCACGCTGCCACAGATGAAATGTATCTATATCTGCTATAAAAGAATAGCTTGCAGTATCTTTTGGTGTAAATCTGAACCATTCATAATGGTTACTATCTGCCCCTGTGATTGTATTTGTACCTTCTGTCAGTTCCGGGTATTTACTGAGATCGAGTGCTCCCGGAATTGTCATTGTGCATGGCTCTGTGCTTATATTTCCAACTTTAAATGTTACTGTTACCTTAGATCCTGCATCAAAGGATATTGGATTCCATTTTGTTGTTCCATCCTGAGCTGTATATTCTGCATCAACAGGAATCTCATATACAGGATCTATTGCCGGTGCAGTAGCGCCACCCCAGTCATACTGGCTGTTTATTTCTACGTTATAAGATTTTCCATCTCCGTACGTCCAGGTCACTGTTCCTTTTACAAAAATCCCCTCTGGTGTTCTCTCCATACCGGCCGGTATAAAGCTCAGACCTGTAATATCTGCTTTACTGACTTTACACTCGAAAGACGTTGTTTCTTTACTGAACTCATCCTCAACTAACTGCACCATATAAGTTGTGTCTTTTTTCAGAGTAAAATACGACTCTTCTGAAACAACCTCATATTGTCCTTCTGCATTTTTCTTCCAGATTTCTACATATTCCAGGCTATCTGAAGCACTACCATTTATTACATATATTCCATCGGCAGCTGGCTTAAACCAGTAATACGCTTCTGATCTGCCGCCAAATGTAACGGTATTAGAACCTTCCCTTATCTGTCTTGATGTATCATCTTCCAGATTTTTTACTTCAAACTCATACTTAGCCATCTCAGAATATTCATTTATCACAAGCTTATAATTTCCGGCTTCCAGCTTACATATTCCAGTCCAGGAATCTGTTACATCACTCAACGGCCGTGACGCACCTTTTTCATCTACCACTTCTGATGTGAATTTGTTCCCATTTTTATCTGTATACACAGCCCAGTCATTTAAATTATAAGAATCCGTCGAACCATCACTGTATTTAATGGTAACTGTTATGTCTCCTAAAGAATCAATCACACCAGTATAAAGAACCTTTCTGCTTCCTTCTACATTGAAAGAAATTGATGTAACCTTTACATCACCTTTCGCATCATCCAGTTCTTCTTCACTGGTAAAATCATCCGCTTCACCGACTGCAATTTCTTCTGTTTCTACTTCAGGCTGAATTTCCTCATCATCAGTGTCTTCCGTGGAAACATCTGTGCTTTCTTCCTCTTCATCCAAAGTAATCTCTTCGGAACTTTCTGTACTGAAGTCCTCTGCACTTACAAGTACAGCTGATTCCAGACTGGTTACAGTCATTGCCGCTGCAAGAAATAATGCAAGATATTTCTTCTTCATAATTCTTTTCCTCCCTAAAACATATAAAAATTTTTCGGAAACAAATGCTCCCGTCCATACAAGTCTAAGGATAGCACTTTCTTATCATAAATTCCACTTTTTTGGCTATTTAAAATCAGATTATTTTTCTTCTCTTCTGAAACTTTTCAGATATGTCTTCTGCTCCGATGTTATCCGGTAACTCTCCACTGCCTTCTGTATGGTCTTTCTGTGGACCCATTGTGGTAGTTTTCTCTGTTCAATATAAGGGACTGTAGCTTCCCATTGTTTTGCCAGCGCAGTGGCAAAATACCAGGCAATCATCATGTTTACATAATATTCTTCTGAACGGACAGACGCTGCAAGTTCCAGATATTCCGGTTTAAAATCCTCATCCAGATAAAGGCTCATCAGCGTTCCCAGTCCATAACGTATCGTGTATGTATGGTCAGATGCAATCCATTCACGTATCTGTGGAAGCAGTTCTTCTTTGTGTTTACCGAAGCATTTCGGAAGAGGAAGGTCACAGGTTGCCCAGTTATTTATGTACGGTACAAATTTCTTTATTTCTTCCAGACATTTATCGTAATCCTTTATTCCTGTAATGATCATCATGTGCAGATTGTTTTCCTCGTAATACTGATGAGGAAGATCCTGTAAAAATTCTTCTGCTTCTTTTCTTTTACTGAATTCTTTTGCAAATTTGCGAAGAACCGGTGTACGGATTCCTATAATTGTTTCCTTATCGACTCCTGGAAGCAGTTTGCTGTGAAAATCACGGTATTTCAAATCCTGCAAAGCAAACAGTTCCTTCTGCAGTTGTTCTTTATGATACATGATTTCTCTCTCCTTTACCCAGAACTTTTGTTCTTCTATTGTACCTCATCAGACATTCTCCGTCTACTTTATTCTCTTCTGTCATAATATAAACAGATACTATTACTGTCGGAGTCTGCCATGCCCGAAAAAAAATCCGAAGCTTTTTCAAAACCGGATACGCTTCTGCTTACACTGGTTCTTATTCTGGTAACAACAGGACTTCTCGTCCTTTTCAGCGCAAGTGAATATAACGGCAGAGTCCGTTTTCATGACTCTGCCTACTATTTCAGAAAGCAATTATTTGCAACAGCTCTTGGACTGGGTGTTATGTATGTAGTCTCTTCCATCAATTACCACTTTTTCATCCGCCTTGCGCCTGCTGCTTATCTTCTGTCCATGGTTCTGTCTACCGCAGTTCTTCTGGTCGGACAGGAGATCAACGGTTCCAGGCGCTGGCTTTCCTTTGGTCCGCTCTCTTTTCAGCCATCTGAATTTGCCAAAGTTGCTGTTATCCTCTTTCTCACCTGGCAAATTGAACGAACCCAAAAGAAAACCGGCAGTTTCTGGTTTCTTTGCCGCACAATGCTGTCACTTCTCCCAATCGTAGGGCTGGTAGGCTCCAATAATCTGAGCACAGCTATTATTATTCTGGGAATTGGTGTTATTCTTGTGTTTGTTTCCAGTCCGGGATACATTCAGTTTATCGGCCCTGCCTGTGCAGGAGTCGGATTTATTGCTGTCTTTCTGGCGGCCGAAAGCTACCGCCTGGAACGTCTTGCAATATGGCGCAATCCAGAAAAATTTGAAAAGGGATTCCAGACAATTCAAGGTTTATATGCAATCGGAAGCGGCGGTCTTTTTGGGCGGGGTTTTGGCAACGGATTACAAAAACTGGGCTTCGTTCCCGAAGCCCAGAATGACATGATCTTTTCTATTATATGTGAAGAATTCGGCCTTGTCGGCTCGATTTCCCTGATAATTGTTTTTGGGCTTCTGCTGTGGAGACTCTGCGTCATCTCCATGCATGCCCGCACGCTCACTGGTGCACTTGTTGCTGCCGGGATTATGGGACATCTCGCCATACAGGTGATTCTTAATATTGCAGTCGTCACCAACACAATTCCAAACACAGGTATTACTCTGCCCTTTTTCAGCTATGGAGGAACTTCTGTCGTCTTTCTCCTTGGAGAAATCGGCCTTGCTCTCAATGTCAGCCGACAGAAAAAATTCGGATGACAGACGTCTCCGGTCTGCCTAGAAAATCAGGTTTCCGATGACATATACAATAAGCGATACCAACCATGCGATCACACACTGGGCAATCACTACAAATATTGCCCACTTACTACCAAGTTCTCTTTTGATCGAAGCAATCGCAGCCACACACGGTGTATACAGCAGACAAAACGCAAGGAGACTTGCTGCTGAAAGCGGTGTAATGCATGAAAGAAGTGCAGCTGTATTTCCAAAGAGAATAGATAAAGTGGATACTACGCTTTCCTTAGCCATGAATCCTGTGATCAGTGCTGTGGAAATTCTCCAGTCACCAAATCCCATTGGTTTAAATATCGGTGCGATCACACCGGCAACCATAGCCAGAATACTGTCTTTGGAATCAGAAACAATATTCAGGTGAGAATTAAATGTCTGAAGGAACCAAATAACCAGAGTTGCCATAAAAATAACTGTAAAAGCTCTCTGAAGGAAATCTTTTGCCTTATCCCAGAGAAGATGCCCAACATTCTTGGCACCCGGCATACGATAATTTGGAAGTTCCATAACAAATGGTACTGCTTCACCACTGAACAGGGTTTTTCTGAGAAGGAGCGCCATAAGAATTCCCATTATGATTCCGCCAAAATACAGTGTGATCATCACGACAGCTCCATTATGCGGAAAGAATGCTGCTGTGAAAAAAGCATAAATAGGAAGTTTTGCTGAACAACTCATAAATGGTGTCAGCAATATGGTCATTTTTCGGTCACGTTCTGACGGCAGTGTACGACTTGCCATAACCCCCGGCACTGTACAGCCAAATCCGACAAGCATAGGCACGATACTTCTGCCTGAAAGACCAATTTTACGAAGCAGTTTATCCATAACAAACGCAACTCTGGCCATATATCCACTGTCTTCGAGAAGTGACAGGAAGAAGAACAGTGTTACAATAATCGGAAGGAAACTCAGCACACTTCCAACGCCGTTAAATATTCCATCAATCACAAGCGAATGAAGCACACTGTTTACATTAGAAGCAGTCATCCACTGATCCACTATATTGCCCAGAGCTGTAATCCCCATGTCAAGGATATTCTGAAGGAATGCTCCGATAACACCAAATGTCAGGTAAAATACAAGCCCCATAATTCCTACAAAACACGGAATTGCTGTATATTTTCCAGTTAAGATTTTGTCGAACTTTACACTTCGCAGATGTTCTTTGCTTTCTTTTGGCTTAACTACTGTTTCATCACAAACTCTTTCAATGAAATCAAAACGCATGTGGGCAATAGCCGCTGCACGATCAAGTCCTCTCTCATTTTCCATCTGTACAACAATGTGCTCCAGCATTTCCTTTTCGTTCTTATCCAGATCCAGACTGTCGAGAATCAGCTGATCACCCTCAGCAAGTTTGGCAGCTGCAAAACGTACCGGTATTCTGGCTGCTTTTGCATGGTCTTCAATAAGATGCATAATCGCATGAAGACATCTGTGTACAGCACCACCATCTTCATTTGCATCACAGAAGTCAATTTTTCCGGGTTTTTCCTGATATTTTGCAACATGGAGGGCATGCTCTACAAGTTCATCAATTCCCTCGTTCTTTGCTGCTGAAATAGGAACAACCGGTATTCCCAGCAGTTCCTCCATTTCATTAACGAGGATTGAGCCTCCGTTTTCCCTGACTTCATCCATCATATTTAATGCAAGAACCATAGGAATATCCAGTTCCATCAGCTGCATGGTCAGGTACAGATTTCGCTCAATATTCGTGGCATCTACAATATTAATAATGCCTTTTGGATGTTCGTCCAGAACAAAATTTCTGGTTACAATCTCTTCACTGGAATATGGAGACATGGAATAAATTCCCGGAAGGTCTGTAACAAGCGTATTGTTTTTTCCTCTGATGCATCCATCTTTACGGTCTACAGTTACTCCCGGAAAGTTACCTACATGCTGACTGGATCCCGTCAGCTGATTAAACAATGTAGTCTTTCCACAGTTCTGATTTCCTGCAAGTGCAAAAGTCAGTGTTTCGTTTTCTGGAAGAGGATGTTCTGTTTCTTTTACATGAAACTTACCGCCTTCTCCCAGTCCCGGATGTGGAAACTTATCTGCTGATCTTACCTTTCGGGCAGCGGATGTTTCTTTATTTGGTTCTGCATCACGTATATTTTCTATCTCTATTTTTTCTGCATCAGCAAGACGCAGTGTCAGTTCATAACTGTGAATACGTAATTCCATAGGATCTCCCATAGGTGCATATTTCACCATGGTCACATCGCCCTTCGGAATCAGCCCCATATCCAGGAAATGTTGTCTCAGAGCTCCCTCTCCACCAACAGAACGTATTGTAGCAGTTTTTCCAATAGGCAGTTCTCTTAATGATGTCATATCTGCTTCCTCTTTTTCTTTTGTATTTTATTGATATTTTTTATCATTAGCATACACTAACCCTATTCTATATGAGAATATTTGTCAATAGAAAACAAAAGAATTTTGCAACAAAAAACTGTATACAAAAATCGAGGCTGTCTCAACGACAGCCCCGATTCTGATACTATTCTTCTATATTTCCATCTTTGATATACTGAAGTGCCTTACGGATCCTCAGATATTTCAGGTATTTTTCCTGACAGACAGCGACAGCTTCCGGATCAGGCTCGTATCGACATTCGATATTTACTGTTCCTTCTGAAATCTGCTCAAGGGAGGTTATACTTCCGCCTTTATATGCGGCAAGAAGAGCGATTCCAAATGCCGGGCCTATCATACCTTCCATCTTCTCAATGGAAATATTTAGCACGTTTGCCATTGTCTGCAGCCACACCGGACTCCTGGCACCACCGCCGACAACTTTTACTGTACCGTATTTTTCAAGTGGAAGATGCATTTTTTCTGCCAGTTCTCTGAATCCGAAACACAGACCTTCGATGATCGCATAAAACATATCTTCCTGAGTAGTAGAAAGGTTAATTCCTATAAATGCCCCTCTCATCTCCGGATCTGCGTAGATGGTCTTGTCTCCCGCCAAATGCGGATAAAAGAGAAGTTCATTTTCGGCTTTGGATTTTACATCGATGGAAGTAGTCATCTCTTTGAAGTTCTTCATATCCACGATGGATTTATTCCACCAGTCAAATGTGTTGCCATTGCTCTGTACAACTCCCTGTACAAGATACAGGAAATTTTTGTCATCAAATGAAAATAATATTTTTTTGCCCTTAGTCTGTCCTTCGGGTCTCTCAATAGGCATCATAAATACGCCTGAAGTTCCCAGCGATACAACCGGATATCCAAGTCCCAGACAGCCTGTTGAGATTGCTGTTGCCGGATTATCTCCTGTACCCACGATCACTTCTACATCTGTATTCAGCCCGAACTCTTCTGCGATCTCCGGAAGGATCTTTCCTGCACTTTCCGCACTTCCTCTCAGTTTCGGATAGCAGTCTTTGCTCAGTCCGACCAGTTCTCTCATTCCCTCAGACCATTTCTTATTGCAGATCTCATATAAGCAGGATGTTGAAGCCTCACAGTAATCTGTTGTCTCTTCTCCTGTCAGACGATGTACCAGATAATCCGGTCCTATCAGGAATTTTTTGATTTTTTTCAGATTTTCGGGCTCATTTATCTTTAGCCAGTAGAGATTTGCTGCCGGACTTCCTGTGGATATCGTCCTGGAAAGGTAATCCCCTTCCGGAAATTCCAGAATTTTTTCTTTCAGTTCCGGAAGAAGGTCTTTTGTCCGGGTATCATTCCACATCATTGCAGGTCTTATCGGTTTTCCATCTTCCCCGATAACGATCAGGGTATGCATCTGTCCGGTCACACCAATTCCTTTTAAAGCTTTAGGATCTTGCTCTTCCAGAATGCGTTTCATGCCTCTTTGCATTGCCTGAAACCATATTTCCGGGTCGATCTCACACCAGCCATCCTGTGACTGTACTGCCTCATACTCTTCAGAAATCTGCCCGAGAATATGCTTTTCTGAATCTGTCAGGACCAGCTTCATAGAAGAGGTTCCCAAGTCAATTCCCAAATATGTATCGTTCACACCAACACCCGCCTTACAGAACACCTTAGTGCTCGTTGATCATTGTAACAAGCTCCTGTGCTTTTTTGCTTACAGCTTCAACTGCTTCAATACTTAAATGAATAACATCATGTTCATTGTGGTTTGCTTCATATGCAGCACCAAATGTCTTAATATATTCTTTACGGAGGTCTGAACCATAGTTGATCTTGATCAGACCATGTTTTTTAGCTTCCCAGATAACTTCTTTCGGGATTCCTGAACCACCGTGGAGAACAAGCGGAACTTTTGATACCTGATTTATTTTTTCAAGAAGCGGAATATCGATCTGTGGATTCAGGCAAAGTCCGTGAACATTTCCTACAGAAACAGCCAGTGTATCGCAACCTGTTTCTTCTACAAATTCAGCAACCATGTCAGGGTCTGTCTTGCATTCTGCCTCATTGACAATATCTTCTTCTTTTCCACGAAGTGCACCAAGTTCTGCTTCTACCGGAAGTCCATAGAAATGGCAGTAATCTGCTGCTCTTCTGCACTCTTTTACGTTTTCTTTAAATGGGAGGTGGGATGCATCGATCATGATGGAAGTAAATCCTGCATCAACACAAGCTTTAACATCTTCAAAAGATTTACCATGATCAAGATGAAGTCCTATAGGAGTTTCAGATTTTTTTACTGCATCTCTTGCTATTTCTGCAATAATCGCAGGATTTGAAAGACGTAAGTTGTTTGAAGAAATCTGAATATATCCCGGAAGATTTGCTTTCATAAGACCATCTGCGATCGCATATGTCATTTCAAGGTTAGTTGTATTGAATGCCGGTAATACAAAATTATTTCTTTTTGCAAACTCCATAAGATCAAAGCCATTTACAAGTTTCATAGTAAACTCCTCCTGTTTATGTTAAGTAAATTTATAGTTTCCTGTCATCAGGTTTACTGAAAATCATGCATTGCCTCATAGAAGCGTTTATAATTTTCAAATTTCTTTCGATAATACTCTGCCATTTCCGGATTCGGAACAAATTTCTTTTTGATTTTTACTGCCTTCTTTATTCCTTCTTCCATTGATGAATATGCATTCATGGCTGTTGCAGCCATAATCATACAGCCAAGTGTGCCTGCTTCACTACTTTCCAGAGAATAAACTTCCATTCCGAAAATATCTGCACGGATCTGTAAGGTCAGATCAGATGCAGCTCCGCCGCCGGTTGCTGCAATACTGCTCATTTCTGTTCCCAGAACCTGAAGTCTTTCGTATGCAAGATACATCTGAAATGCCATACCCTCGAGAATTCCTCTGTAGAGTTCTTCCGGTTTTGTGTGAATTGTCAGGCCTGTGACCGTACCTCTTGCATCCATGGACAGATCAGGATTTCCCGCAGAACCAAACTGCGGAAGCACCATAACATCTGTTTTGATGCCACGTGCTTTTTCGTCCATGTACTGGAAAAAGTTGGTTCCATCTTCCTGACATTTACGGCTGATATCCTGGAATATACTGTCTTTTGCCCAGTTTTTAAGTGCACCACAGGTAGTGACTTCAAGGCTTGAAAGGTATTTATCAGGGAATACATACGGGATGCAGGTGAAATCATTTTTCATCATATATGGTGTCATCATGACTTTCGGAAGCATCATGAACATGAATTCACATGTTCCCATTCCGCATTCTCCGTCTTTCGGTCCCATCAGACCACTGCCAAGTGCTGCGCAGGTCTGGTCATGTCCACCTGCCACGATCTTAAGATCTTTATTCAGTCCCAGTTCCTCTGCCATTTCCGGAAGGATTGTTCCCACAACAGTACATGGGGGAACAGGTTCTGACATCTGCTCTGCACGGATACCGGCAAGTTTCAGGAATTCTTCAGACCACTGAAATTTAGTTATGTCAAATGCCATGCTGCGCGCAGCTGAAGAATAGCTGACTTTGCGTTCTCCGGTAAGTACATATCCTACAAAATCCTCATAATATAAAATTGCTGCGGATTTCTTTATTACATCTGTATTTCTGTTGAGCCACATGTATTTCGGAAGTCCATATAACTCATTCGGAGGAAGCCCTGTTGTCTCGAAGATTCTGTCAGCCCCAAGTGTATTTATGATTTCTTCTGTTTCCGGAATGCCTCTGCAGTCTCCTGTAAGCATGGAATTAATAAGAACTTTTCCATCTGCATCCAGGCACACTACAGATTCTCCCAGACTGGTAACTGCCATTGAGGTAATCCCCTCCGGACAGTTTCTTCCAACATCTTTAAGAACTTCTTTTACATTTCTGATGACGATATCAGGATTTAACTCCCTGTATCCTCCGGTGCCTTCTTCCTGATATCTTCTGCTGGACTGGTATACCACACTGCCCTCCAGATCATATACCAGCATTTTGCAGCCGCTGGTTCCTACGTCCATTCCTGCAAATAACATTCTTTCTGCCATAAAGAGCTCCATTCAGACTACTGTAAATTATCAGTCTTTTGATTTTGATTTTCTGACTACGTCAATGATAACTGCTGCCAGGATAATGATACCTTTGAATACTTCCTGCCAGAAAGAATTGATACCCATCAGGTTCAGACCATTTGTGATAACACCGATGATCAGGATACCAATGAAAGTACCACCAACAGTTCCGACACCACCTGACATACTTGTTCCACCGATAACTACTGCTGCGATTGCGTCCATTTCAAATCCGCTGCCAAGTGTTGCTGCTGCGGATCCAAGTCTTGCAGACCAGATCAGACCACTGAGACCGCAGAACAGACCGATCAGAACATATGGAAGCATGTTGTATTTCTTTACATTTACGCCAGAGTACTGAGCTGCAAGTTTATTTCCACCCAGTGCATAGATATAATATCCGAAGCGTGTACGGTTTAATAAGAACCATGTAAAGATAAGAACTACTGCAGCATAAATAATGATTACGGAAATTCCTGCTACATCACTGTTACCAAGAGCTGTATATGCATCATTACGAACTCGGATAGTAACACCACCGGAGATGATCTCTGTAAGACCACGACCGATACTCTGTGTTGCAAGAGTTGCTACGAATGCCGGAACCTTTAAATAAGAAATAGCTACACCGTTTACAATACCAACCAGCGCACCAACTGCAAGACAGATGATTACAGTAGGAACTACCGGAAGACCAACATTGGTGATCATGTAAGCACCAAGAATACCAGAGAGACCAACCGTTGAACCAACGGAAATATCGATCTCACCCATCAGAATTGCAAGTAACATACCACAACTGATGATGGCATTAACTGAGTTGGATTTTAAAAGGTTCAGAATGTTTGATGAGGTAAGAAATCTTGGCGTTGAAATGGAAACGATGATTACCAAGAGAATCAGACCTATAATTGTACCAATGTTTCTTTTAACAAAACTTACGCCTGGGATTTTATTTTCACTTTTTGTATTCATGACCAGACCTCCTAACTTTTTTATTGACAAGTGTTGCTGCTACCTTTATGCTTCACGCTGTGTTGCCAGTTTCATCATTGTTTCCTGTGAGAATTCTGTTTCGTTTAACTCTCCTGTGATTCTTCCTTCACACATTACATAACATCTGTTACACATGTTAATGATTTCCGGAAGTTCGGAGGAAACCATGATGATACATACTCCGTTTGCTGCCAGTTCATCAATGATCGCATAAATCTCTGCTTTGGCCGCAACATCGATACCTCTTGTTGGCTCATCCAGGATAATAACTTTCGGTTTGTTAGCCAGCCATTTGCTGAGAACAACTTTCTGCTGGTTACCACCACTTAAGTTTCCACAGAGCTGTTTCGGAGAAGTAATCTTTATGGAAAATTTCTTACGGTAATCCTCTACCATAGTATTCCAGTCCTTGTCCTTTACGTGAATTCCGTTTACAAAATCTGCCAGACAGACAAGTCCCATATTAAATCTTACATCGTTTTTCAGAATCAGACCCTCGCCACGTCTGTCTTCTGATACATAAGCAATACCGTTTTTGATCGCATCACTGGGTGATTTGATATTTACCGGTTTTCCATCAAGAAGGATTTCTCCTTCGCTCTTCTGAAATGCTCCAAAAATTGTTTTCATAAGTTCTGTACGGCCGGCACCAACCAGACCTGCAAATCCTACAATCTCGCCATAATGCGCTTTAAAACTGGCATTTCTGAAGAGCTTCGGATGCGACAGATTACGTGTTTCCAGAGCAACCTCCCCTATTTTATGTACATTCTTTGTATAGAAGCTGTCCAGCTCACGACCAACCATCAGACTGATAAGTTCATCTTTTTCTGCTGTTGCAGTTACAAGATCCCCTACCATTTTTCCATCTCGAAGAACTACAATACGGTCTGTGATTGCAAAAAGTTCTTCCAATCTATGTGAAATATAGATAATTCCAATATTTTTTTTCTGAAGAAGGCGGATAATTCCAAACAGGATCTCAACTTCACCCTGTGAAAGAGATGATGTCGGCTCATCCATTACTACGATTCTTGCTTCAGCTGATATTGCTTTGATAATTTCAACCAGCTGCTGCATTCCCATTGTCAGACTTCTTACAAGCTGATTTGCTTTTAAATTCAGATGCAGATCATCGATCAGCTTCTGAGTCTCTCTTTCCATTGCCGGTACATCTACAAGACCGAACTTGTTCTTGGGTTCTCTTCCCAGAAATACATTTGCTGCAATTGTTCTATCCGGTACCAGCACAATTTCCTGATGAATAATACGAATACCATTCTCTCCTGCTACAGCAGCAGAAGAAATGTTTTTAACATTTCCATCGATACGGATTTCTCCGGAATCTGCCTTATAAATGCCGCCAAGGATTTTAATCAGGGTTGACTTTCCGGCTCCGTTCTCGCCGAGGATAGCAACAACTTCTCCTTCATCTACAGAAAGGTTTACACCATTCAGCACAACATTGGAGGCAAATGCTTTCGTTATATTTGTCATCTCTAATAGCTTTGTTTCGCTCATATTATGCTACCTCTCATTTTTTCTTAAAAGTGGGCGTTGCCACTCAGCAACGCCCTGTTTAACTTATCATGTCAGGACTTCGATTTGCTCTGTCCTTATTATTTACAGATTATTCAGCTGCTTCTTCTGTTGGTTCAGCATCTGCTTCTGCATCTGCATCTGCATCATCTGTTGTTTCTGTTGCGTCTGCATCGTCTGCTGCATCAGCATCTTCTTCATCAAGTGTGTCCCAAGCGTCGAGATCATAATCATCGATGTTGTCTTTTGTGATGCTGTAAGATTCGATTGCTGTATTGAATTCGATTTCTTTTCCTTCAAGAACGTCGATAGCTTCTTTTACGCCCATGTAACCCATGTATGTAGGTCTCTGTGCGGAAGACTGAACCATTGTACCGTCTTTGATCGCATGTTTACCAATCGGAGCACCGTCTTTACCAAGGATATCGATTTTGCCGGTCTTTCCAGCATCTTCAACAGCCTGTACAGCACCAAGAGCAGATGTATCATTGATACAGTAGATTACATCGATGTCATCGTTTGCCTGAAGTGCATCAGATACTACGTTGAAAGATGTTTCTGTAGAACCTTCGCCCTCAACAACCTGTGCTTCTACGAAAGCGTCCGGGTTATCTGTGTTGTCTTTGATTCCCTGCCAGAATCCGTCTACGTTGATGATACAGGATTCAGCTGTCTGAAGATGAACGATCAGAATATTTGCTCCGTCCGGATGGTTTTCAGCAACCCACTGTCCAGAAAGGTATCCGAGCTGTGTGTTATCAGAAGCAATGATTCCGTCTACCAGATCATAATCATCTTCTGTGATTACGTTATCTACGTTGATAACTTTAACATCTGCTTTCTTGCAGTTTTCAAGAACTGTTTTAGCTCCTGCTGAATCGTATGGAATATAAACCAGAGCATCAATTCCGCTTGCGATCATATCATCGATCTGAGAAGCCTGCTGTGTCGGGTCGTTCTGTGGATCAAAGTAGAGCAGTTCGCTTCCTGTTTCATCGCATGCCTGCTGTACACCATCAAGAACAGCTGTGAAGTACTCATTTGTCAGAGTGTATGGAGAGAAACCAATTGTATATTTTTCTCCGGAATCTTCTTTTGCATCATCAGCCATTACTGTAGCTGCACCAGCTACCATTGATAATGCCATAGCACCTGTTAATAAAGCTGCGATAATTTTTTTCTTCATAAGAAAAACCTCCCTTTTTGTTCGCTTTACGAATCTCATGTTCGTTTTTTGTTTGTATGAACATACTAACACAATCAAATTTTCAATGCAATATGATTAATAACCAATATTTTCATTCTCTGTTTGTGCATTTTTTCTTTTGGATGTTCGTTTTTTACGCCATTTTTGTTTGTTTTCACCTTTGTTTTTTCACAATTTTAACGTTTTTTATTGGTTTTTTGCTTATTCAGGTCATCAAATAGTTGTTCGTTTTCTCGTTTAAAAATGTTCGTTTTGACAGATATAAAAAAGACTGAAAACAAAAAACTTGTTTTTCAGTCTTTTCAGGGTAATTATTCAGTTATTCTGCAATGATCACATTAACTCTGTGCCTTTTTAAAAGAAGTTCCGCCTCTTCATCCAGTCCTGAATCTGTAATAAGACCGTCAACCTGCGAAAGGCTTCCAAATTCATTAAGATTATATGTGTTCATTTTGGAGGAATCAACCATTAGGTAAACTTTCTTGGCTACGGAGAAGATCGAACTTTTCAGCCGGGCCTCCGGAGAATAGCCATCATAAAGCTTTCCATCAGATCCTACAGCTGCAGCTCCAATAAATGCAATATCCAGCTGATATTTCTTCAGTTGTTCTTCCGCAACCGGACCTGAACAGCAGTTAGTGATACGGATCACATCGCCGCCAAGCATGATCACAGAAAGATTCTCAAATCGCAGGGCATGTTCAGCCACTTTCAGATGATGTGTCACTACCACCGCCCTGACATCATCTTTCAGATAATTTAATATGATCCTCGTTGTAGAACCGGCATCAATAAAAATGCGCTGTCCATTCTGGATCATGGTTGCTGCAAGCTCAGCTATTTTTTCTTTACTGTCTTTGTGTGCAATCCTGGCTTCATCAAAAGAGATCATACGCACAACCGGCTGATTTCCAAGAGTTGCACCTCCGTGGGTTCTGGCAATATTATACTCCTGTGCCAGGGAATTCAGATCTCTTCTTACTGTCATTTCTGAAATGCCAAACTGTTCAGAAAGGTCACTGACAAAAACTTCATGCTGTTTTTGAAGTATATCCAGGATTGCCAGACATCTTTCGCTCTTTTTCACACTGGTACCTTCCTTTATATATGCTGTCTTAATTATATCATTTAAGTGATCTTTTTCAAGTTCTATTTCTGCTCATTTGAACATTTTTCGTGTTTGATTTGTGTATTTGAACATTTCTTTTGTTTTTTAGCATATTTATCGTTATTTTCTTAGATGACATTTGGCAGAAAGGAGACTATAATACTCCTGAAAAATACAAGCAGGAGGTTTTTTATTATGAATCGTAAATGGTGGCGTGATAAAGTTGCCTATCAGATCTACCCCAAAAGTTTTAACGACTCAAACAATGACGGTATCGGTGATATCCCGGGAATTATAGAGAAACTTGATTACCTGAAAGATCTCGGTATAGACATCGTGTGGATCTCTCCGTGCTATCCGTCTCCTTTTGCAGACCAGGGTTATGATATTTCAGATTATTATAATATCCACCCTGTATTCGGCACACTGGAAGACATGGACCGTCTTCTCTCAGAAGCAAAAAAACGTAATATGTATATTATTCTGGATCTTGTTGTCAATCACTGTTCTGATGAACATGAATGGTTCAAAAAAGCCTGCCAGGACCCTGATGGAAAGTACGGCAATTTCTTTTATATAGAGGATCGTAAAGAGGGCGAACTTCCATGCAACTGGAGAAGCTATTTCGGCGGTTCTGTCTGGGAACCTCTCCCAGGACATCCGGATAAACAGTATCTTCATGTTTTCCACAAAAAGCAGCCGGATCTGAACTGGGAAAATCCTGAAGTACGCGAGGAAGTCTATAAAAATATCAACTGGTGGCTGGACCGTGGTGTCAGTGGGTTCCGTATTGACGCTATCATTAACATCAAAAAGAAGCTTCCTTTTAAAGATTATCCTGTTGACAGGTCTGATGGCCTTTCCAGTATCCGATACATGCTGGAAGATGCAGAGGGCGTAGGTGATTTTCTCGGCGAAATGCGTGACAGGACATTTGCCCCACATAATGCTTTCTCAGTAGGTGAAGTTTTTAATGAAAAAGATGAAGAACTTCCGGATTTTATCGGAGACAACGGATATTTTTCCAGTATGTTCGATTTTTCCACAGAAGTCTTCGGCGGAAGTGATAAGGGGTGGTATGACCATACCCCTATTACTCCGGATGATTATAAAAAATGTTGTTTTAATTCTCAGAAACGTGTCAGCAATGTCGGTTTTCTTTCCAACATTATCGAAAATCATGATGAACCACGTGGAGTCTGCCACTATATTCCTGACGGAGAACTTTCTGAGCACAGCAAAAAAATGCTGGCGACTGTGTACTTCATGCTGAAAGGTCTTCCGTTTATCTATCAGGGACAGGAAATTGGCATGGAAAATCTTTCTTTCCAGTCTATTGACCAGATTGATGATGTCAGTACTATTGACCAGTATCATGTAACCCTGGATGCAGGTCTTTCTGAAAGAGAAGCGCTTGCCTGCGTTTCCAGATACAGCCGTGACAATGCACGTACTCCGGTTCAGTGGGATTCATCTGTAAATGCCGGATTCTCAGAAGGCACACCATGGCTTCCGGTAAATCCAAATTATACAGAAATCAATGTAGCATCCCAGGAAAATGATCCGGACTCTCTTCTTTCTTACTATAAGAAGCTGATCGCACTACGTAAAGATCCTGTATACAAAGAAACTATTGTATACGGAGAACTGATCCCTTATCTGGAAGACCGTCACAATCTGATGGCTTATTACAGAAAAGGTGACAAAATGCTTCTGATTCTCGGAAATTTCCAGAAAGAAACTCAGACTGTTAAACTTCCGGCACCATATAAAAAAATCCTTCTTAACAACTACCCGGAACTGAAAGTTATTGATGATTCTGTGATTCTCGATGATTATCAGGCAGTAATTCTGGAACTTTAAATATTTTTTGGAAATTATTCCGAATAAACAAATCCCCATGAAAACTTTTCAATCGAAGTCTTCATGGGGATATTTTTGGGTAGAATTGTGGGAGTGCATTGCACGAAACAATTCGCAGGTATCATAGCCGGGGGCTTTTTGCACCCAACATCATTTGCACAGTTCTTCTGCCATGGCATCAATCTCTGCAAAATTTTCTTCACTGAGAGATGACATGATCTTAACTTCTTTTTCAAGCCATGTGATATTTTTGCTCTTTTCGAACATTCCCTTCATAACCTTGGCTGCTGTAGGAGCCCAGCTACCGTTTTCGATAAGACCGATTGTACGGTTCTGGTAATTACGCTCTGTCAAATGCTCAATGAAATTACGCATGAATGGGAAAATATCTGCATTATATGTAACAGTTGCAAGAACCAGCTTACCATAACGGAAAGCATCTTCTACTGCTTCAGCCATATCTTCTCTTGCAAGATCACATACAACTACTTTCGGGCAGCCTTTTTCTTCCAGTTTCTGTGCCAGAAGTTCAGCAGCTTTTTTTGTATGTCCGTAAACAGATGCATAAGCGATCATAACACCTTCACTCTCAACTTTGTAAGAAGACCAGATGTCATATTTTTCCAGATAATGTCCAAGATTTTCTGTAAGTACAGGTCCATGAAGCGGGCAGATGATCTGGATATCCAGTGCAGCGGCCGCTTTCAGAAGTTTCTGAACCTGCGGACCGTATTTTCCAACAATTCCGATATAATAACGACGTGCTTCGCAGTCCCAGTCTTCCTCAGCATCAAGTGCGCCAAACTTACCAAATCCATCAGCAGAGAAAAGAACCTTATCTGTACTGTCATATGTAACCATAACTTCAGGCCAGTGTACCATCGGTGCAAACACAAATGTAAGGACATGTTTACCAAGTGTCAGGGTATCACCGTTTGCAACTACCAGCTTCTTTTCTTCTGCCAGATTCATTCCTCTGAAGAAATTTCCCATCATTGTGAAAGTCTTCGCATTTGCAACAACTGTTGTCTCCGGGTATGCTTTCATGAAGTTCTCAATATTTGCAGCATGATCCGGCTCCATATGCTGAACTACAAGATAATCAGGTTTCGCTCCATCAAGAGCTTTTGCAACATTTCCAAGCCATTCTTCTGTAAAATTTGCATCTACAGTATCCATAACTGCAATCTTTTCATCTCTGATCACATAAGAGTTGTAAGCCATTCCGTTAGGAACAATATACTGTCCCTCAAAAAGATCAATTTCATGATCATTAACCCCTACATATGAAATATCGTCTGTGATTTTCATGATAACAATTTACCTCCTAACAAGCTGAATTCGTTTGTATTTCTACATCACCATTCTTATTTCTCAGATTATTATATCCGCTCCTTCAGCCGAAATCAATAGGCATTGTCAGCAAGTAAAACTGCTCTGGACAACTGCTGGTATATTCTGTTATTATCATAACACTGAAAAAAATCAGGATACAAGAATAATTTCAGGTTAATTTAAACTTTATCAGTTATTCTCAAATAAATTTTAACAGGAGAGTAATGCTATGAAATGTTTTTCACAGATATGTATCTGTGCTGCTATATCGCTTATGACTCTTTTCGCCGAATTTTCTTCTGCATCTAAAGTTACTGTTTTTGCAGACAGTACAGACTCTTTCTCTGAAATTTCCTCAGAACTGGCTGCTGCTGACAGTTATCTTCATCCGGATACAGAAATCACTCCAACTGAAAACCCGCTGAAAGATCGTCTCACGGATTTTCTTGAAGATACACCTGGCACATGGAGTATTTATGTAAAAAATCTCAGTACAGATGAATCTTTTTCCATTAATAACCAGAGTATGTATGCTGCCAGCCTTATTAAATTATTTGTTATGGAAGACTGTTTTGCTAATCTGAATACCATGATAAATAATGCTTCTTATGAAGAAGGCTCTGAAGCTCTGGGATATGATTATATAATGGGAATGATGGAAGATATGATCGAAATTTCCGATAATGATGCATATTACAACCTGGTAAAACTTCGCACAGACGCAAATACCTTTGTTGACGGATGTCTTCAGGTCAACAGTGATATCTGGGATAATGGATATTCTGACACAGGAATCTACCACAGCCTTGTCCCTGCAACAACAGAATATACTTCCACCAGCGATGAACGAAATCATACCTCTGTCAGTGACTGCGGAGCTCTTCTGGAAAAAATCTACAACAGAACCTGTGTTTCTGAAACTGCCTCTGCAAAAATGCTGGATTTTCTCCTGAACCAGGAGACGGACACCAAGATTCCGGCCGCACTTCCTGAAGGAACAAAAGTGGCCAACAAAACCGGCGAGACAGATGAAAATGAACATGATGCCGCCATTGTCTATGGTCCGGAAACAGATTATATTCTCTGCGTTATGTCCTCTGACATCCCAACAGACGGTTCCGCAGTAGATATCTTGCAGGAAATTTCAGAAATTGTATATGGTTATATGAACGCAAACTGACAACAAAACACCAGCCAATTCTGATGTCCCAGAACTGCAATCTATGTATGCAGTCAGCAATTGCCTGAACAAAAGATTCATAAATCTATTAAAAAAGTATTATCCCTGACAGTGTTTTTCCGGATAAATAAAAAAATCCGGGGTTCCTTGTGGAACCCCGCAGACTGTAGACAAACTTGGTGTTGGGTGTTATGCCCAGCACCATTTTTCTTTTAAAACTTCTTTTCTTTTTATTTTTTTCAAAATCAACAAAAATCTGGCTGTATTCCA
>NZ_JBQHUL010000023.1:0-58270 GCF_052065235.1 Blautia sp. HCP28S3_G10
TTTTCAGAAATGGAAATCTTAAGAGCAGCATAAACACAGGCAGATATACAGCGGACTACCTGTGGTGTGGGGACCTGCCATATCTGGCATGGAAAAAAGCGCATGACTGCGAATATCCTAAGTTACAGGCGTATCCGCCGATATTTAGCCTTGTCGCTTAAAGCGACTGAGGAGCATGTGACTTTAGTTACGTGAGATCCACCAGTAATTATATGTACGTAGTAGTTAATCCAGAGGTGATAGAAAATGCTGAAGATTATAAGACGAACATAGATAGGTTACGAACAGTTATTGTGGAAAAATTTTTGTCAGCGACTGAGTTGAAAGAATTTTAATATTTCCCCCAGGATAGTAGTATTTGTCCTGGGGTTTTGTTAAAATAAAAGAAATCGGAGAGGCGGGTGAAGAAGGTAAGATTTTCTTTACAAAGGATAAATTTCTGCATTGCAGAATTAAATATATAGAGATAAAAGACAGGCAGTCAAAATTGCGATAAAAACACAAAAGAGGATTTTCCTGAATACAAAAGAAGATAATTCATAATAATTATTAAGAAAGGAAAAGCCTCATGGCAGTTAGTAATAATACAATATTTGATGATGTCTTTCGGACAATGATCGAAAAGATGCCGGAGCTGGTGCTCCCGTTAATAAACGAGGTGTTTGGGACGGATTACCCGGCGGACATTCCGATCATTCAGCAAAGGAATGAACACCAGACGGAGGACGGAGAAATTATCACGGATTCGAACCTGTGTATAGGAAACCTGATCTATCATATTGAATGCCAGAGTACATCAGATTCTACCATGATCATACGGATGGTGCAGTATGACTTTTCAATTGCGATGGATCATGCAGAGAATCGAGATGGGAAATATTATATGGAATTTCCGCAGTCCTGTGTATTGTATCTCCGTGGAAAAGGTGAACCGGATTTTCTGGAGATGATCATGGTAATGCCGGATGGAAGAAAAATGGAGTACCAGGTGCCGGTAGTGCATGTACAGGCATATACTAAAGATGAGTTATTTCAGAAGAAGCTGATTTTCTTATTGCCTTTTTATATCATGCGATACGAAAAGAACCGGGATCAGGCAGAAACAGATCCGGTATTTCTGGAAGGAATATTAAAAGAATATGCAGATATTGAGGAATATCTGGAAGAGGAACTGTTGGATCAGGACAGGGAGCAAGCTTACCGGGATATGATAGAACTGATCAGACGGATTGCAGACTACATATTTGCAGACAGGAAAAAAGTGAAGGAAAGGTTAGGTGATATCATGGGAGGAAAAGTGCTGGAACTGGAATCAGATAAGCTGATAAAGCTTGGAAAAGAGGAAGAAAGGCTGCAGCTGATTGCTAATTTAATGACATCAATGAAATGGACTGTCAAACAGGCAATGGATGCACTTGGAATTCCAGAAGAAGAGCGGTATAAATACACTGACGAACTGAAATAAAGGTAAATATAAATTTTTATTCTTAAGTCAGTCAAAGATGCAATAAAAAACACAAAAGAGGATTTTCCTGAATATAAAAGAAGATAATTCAAAATAATTATTGAGAAAGGAAAAGCCTCATGGCAGTTAGTAATAATACAATATTTGATGATGTCTTTCGGACAATGATCGAGAAGATGCCGGAGCTGGTGATCCCGTTAATAAACGAGGTGTTTGGGACGGATTACCCGGCGGACATTCCGATCATTCAGCAAAGGAATGAACACCAGACGGAGGATGGAGAGATTATCACGGATTCAAATCTGTGTATAGGAAACCTGATCTATCATATTGAATGTCAGAGCACATCGGATTCAACTATGATCATACGGATGGTGCAGTATGATTTTTCAATCGCGATGGATCATGCAGAGAAGAGAGACGGAAAATATTATATGGAATTTCCACAGTCCTGTGTATTGTATCTCCGTGGAAAAGGTGAACCGGATTTTCTGGAAATGGTCATGGTAATGCCGGATGGAAGAAAAATGGAGTACCAGGTGCCAGTAGTGCATGTACAGGCATATACTAAAGATGAGTTATTTCAGAAGAAGTTGATTTTCTTATTGCCTTTTTATATCATGCGATACGAAAAGAACCGGGATCAGGCAGAAACAGATCCGGTGTTTCTTGAAGGAATGTTAAAGGAATATGCAGATATTGAGGAATATCTGGAAGAGGAGCTGCTGGATCAGGACAGGGAGCAAGTTTATCGGGATATGATAGAACTGATCAGGCGGATTGCAGACTACATATTTGCAGACAGGAAAAAAGTGAAGGAAAGGTTAGGTGATATCATGGGAGGAAAGGTGCTGGAACTGGAAACGGATAAGCTGATAAAAATTGGCGAGGAAAAAGGAATAGAGAAAGGAATAGAGAAAGGAATAGAGAAAGGGATAGAGAAAGGGATAGAAAAAGGAATAGAGAAAGCACAGCTACAGTCGATTCATAATTTGATGGCATCAATGAAATGGACTGTCAAACAGGCAATGGATGCACTTGGAATTCCAGAAGGTGAGCGTCACAAGTATATGGATGGACTGAAACAAAAGTGAATATGAGATATTTTTCCCCAGGACAGTAGTATTTGCCCTGGGGAATTGTTTGTTTATATATATTATTTTTTACCTGCGAACAGGAATCCCATATAGCGGATAAATGTATATACAACAAAAACAACCGCAAGGACTGTTTCAATCAGTACTATATACTGCATAAATTGCATAGGGTGTTTGAAAGGAAAAGGTGACAGGCACAATAAAGGCGCAATTAAGCATAATTAAATATCTGTTAAATTTCATAAAGTGATTATAGATATGTTGCGAACAGATATTACAGAGAAATTTTTGTCGGCGACTAAGATGAAAGAATTTTAATATTTCCCCCAGGATAGTAGTATTTGTCCTGGGGTTTTGTTACAATAAAAGAAATCGGAGAGGCGGGTGAAGAAGGTAAGATTTTCTTTACAAAGGATAAATTTCTGCATTGCAGAATTAAATATATAGAGATAAAAGACAGGCAGTCAAAATTGCAATAAAAAAGACAAAAATTACCCGGCAGACATTCCGATCATTCAGCAAAGGAATGAACACCAGACGGAGGACGGAGAGATTATCACGGATTCAAATCTGTATATAGGAAACCTGATTTATCATATCGAATGTCAGAGCACATCGGACTCGACGATGATCATACGGATGGTGCAGTATGACTTTTCAATTGCGATGGATCATGCGGAGAATCGAGACGGAAAATATTATATGGAATTTCCGCAGTCCTGTGTATTGTATCTCCGTGGAAAAGGTGAACCTGATTTCCTAGTGATGGTCATGGTAATGCCGGATGGAAGAAAAATGGAGTACCAGGTGCCGGTGGTGCATGTACAGGCGTATACTAAAGATGAGATATTTCAGAAGAAGCTGATTTTCTTATTGCCTTTTTATATCATGCGATACGAAAAGAACCGGGATTAGGACAGGGAGCAAGCTTATCGGGATATGATAGAACTGATCAGACGGATAGCAGATTACATATTTGCAGACAGGAAAAAAGTGAAGGAAAGGTTAGGTGATATCATGGGAGGAAAAGTGCTGGAACTGGAATCAGATAAGCTGATAAAAATTGGCGAGGAGAAAGGAATAAAAAAAGGAATAGAGAAAGCACAGCTACAGTCGATTCATAATTTGATGGCATCAATGAAATGGACTGTCAAACAGGCAATGGATGCGCTTGGAATTCCAGAAGAAGAACGGAATAAATATACTGAGGGACTGAAACAAAGGTAAATATAAATTTTTATTCTTAAGTCAGATAAAGATGCAATAAAAAACACAAAAGAGGATTTTCCTGAATACAAAGGGGGACATCCGAAATATCCGTAAAGAGAAAGATATGGGACACAAGACCAACCAGAAGTTTCACAGCCTGCCATGTAAGATACAATGCAGATGCAGTAGGCACATTTAATATCCTGCAGAAATATCTTTCCATATCCGGGAAGCAAAAAGAACTGTCCGTAACCGGACTAAAAAATCCAGAAATAATAAAAGTAGCTGCATAGCCGAAAGGCAAGCAGTATTGGTGTCATGGACGCACCCTGAAAAAAGGCGGTTTCCCGCCAGATTTCAGATGCTCTGGTAAACTTAAAACTCTGAAAACAAAATACAGACAGGGCTTCCGGTTTCTATGGTATTTCCGGTGTAAGTTAAACTGCCGTCAGGATTTATTTCAAACTGAACAATGGTATCACTGCGTTCGTTAGCCGCGTAAAGAAAACGTGATTCTGGATCCAGTCCAAGGAAACGCGGGAAATCTCCCATAGTAGGAACAAAACCGGCAGGCTGCAATTTGCCGCTTAACTGATCTACTCGGTAAAGGGCAATGCTGTTATGGCCACGGTTGGATACATAGAGATATTTTCCGTCTTTTGTAATATCAATTCCACTGGCAAGAATAAGTTTTGGATCAGCACAGTTGTCCGGTAAAGTCTGAGAAGTCTGGAATGGAGTTAATTTACCGGTTTCATTATCCAGAAGACAGGAAAGAATCACATTACGGCGTTCGTTGACCTGATAAACAAAACGGTTATTTGGGTGAATGGCAACATGGCGGCATTCATCTAGGTTTCTTCCGCCTAATTTATAAATATCCGTAAACCCGTTTTCTGGCGAAAAGGTAAAGACATTAATTCCATGTTTTGCGCCTGTGGTAATATTGCGCCCGCCTTTTGCAGATACGATTAAATATTTCTCCTCTTTGTCATAAAAAATCTGATGAGGACAGGAATTTTTCCCTTCTTCAGCACCGGGCAGGTGGTAATTATAGGCGACATTTCCTAGCGTACCATCCGCATTTCTGCTAACAGCAACGATATTTTCTGTTCCAAGGCAGGCAATCAGAATGTACATATTTGTTCTATCCGGGAGCAGGTAAACGGGATTTTGCCCATGGATTTCAACCGTATTTAGGAACTGAAGTTTGCCGCTATTATGGTCGATGGAAAAGGCGCTTGCACTGGTTTTATCTCCATGAACAGCGTAGAGGTAATTCCTTGTTTTATCCATGCACAGATAGGAGGGATTTTCCAGGCCATCTACAGTTTGAATATGTGTCCACTGACCAGTGCTGTAATTCGTTTGATAGACTTCAATTCCATTTCCGTGTGCGTTACGTTCGCGGCTAGTACGGGAGCCTACATACACATAATGATTCATTAATAAATTCTCCTTTCTTTTGGGGTGAAGTTGTGTGTGGTTCATCATGTTTTATGGTTGTCTGTTTTAGATATTGTATAGTATATAACATGAAGAGGGCGTAAGGTAGTATAAATAAACTATAGCTTCATAGGGCAGCTCTATAGGTAAATAAGAAATTTATATTTGTCTTGCTGAATTATCTATGGTATATCTTAGCTGAAACCAGTTGTTTAGGAAATTAGTGAAAGTGAGGCAGGTTATGGAAGATAAGAGATTTGAAGAGGCAGTTTTGCAGATGGCACAGCGGCAAACAGTGAGAAGTTTCAGGGCTGAACCTATTCCTGATGAAGTGTTGAAAAATATTTTGGAGGCAGGAATTAATGTAGCCAGTGGAGGAAATCTGCAGCCCTATTCCATTATTGTTGAGCGTGATCGGGAGAAAGCACAAAAACTGGCAAAGATATTACACTACCCATTTATCGGAAATGCGTCGGTTAATCTTTTGGTATTAATGGACTGGCATAAACTGGCAGTGTACAGCAAATGCAGACAGGCTCCTTTTATTGAAAATTACAGTACAAATCATTTTTTTATTGCCTGGGATGATGCAGTACTCTGTGCACAGGCGATGGAAACCGCAGCGTGGCTTTATGGAATCGGGACCTGTTTTGTCGGGCATGTGATGGACTGCGACGATGCGCTGAAATCCATGTATCATTTGCCGGATATGACATATCCTGTGCTTTTGTTAAGTATGGGATATCCCAAAAAGCTTACTTCAAAACCACGCAAGCTTTCTTTGGATTTGATGGTATTTGAGGGAGAGTATCCTGCATTGCATGAGGAACAGATTTGTGAAGCATTTGATGAAAAATATGAAGGAAAAAAATTGCCGCTTCCTTCGAATGAAAATGCCAGAGCCGAGCACATAAATAAGTTTAGAAGGGCAATGAGAACAGTATATTCGGTGGAAGAAACGGAAAAAATTATCCAGGAAGTAATTGGGCGGGGGTATTTTTCTGAGATGCAGCGTCTATTTGGAATTCATTATCATCCGGATCGGGAGATTGGAAATAAATTACTTGGATGTTTTCAGGAACATAAACTCTATCCTTTTACGGATGCACTGACTAGGCAGGAAGAGGAGTAATGCGTTCGGCAGAATTAAAACAGCATGTCAGGGATCAGGGTAGGACCTATTATCAAAAAATGACAGAGTCCCCTGTTGCCCGATTGATTATTCAACTGTCAATTCCCTCCATTATCAGTATGATGATCAGCAATATTTACAATATGGTTGATACGGCCTTTGTAGGCCAGTTGGGAACGAGTGCCAGCGCTGCGGTGGGAATTGTATTCGGCTTTATGGCTATTTTGCAGGCTGTGGGATTTCTTTTCGGTCAGGGAAGCGGGAGTATTCTGGGACGAAAACTTGGACAGCAGGAGCTCGATGATGCTTCTATTATTGTTTCAACAGGATTTTTCTTTTCACTGTTGATAGGATGCTTTATCGAGATTGGGGGATTGCTGTGTCTGGATACTTTAGCTGTCTGGTTGGGAAGTACTCCAACCATTCTTCCTTATACAAAAATTTATATGGTATATATCCTGCTCTCTTCGCCGTTAATGATTGCCAGCTGTGCAATGAATACTATTCTTCGCTATGAAGGCAAGGCATTGTTTGCTATGATCGGTATGATATCGGGGGCTGTCTTAAATATTTTCGGAGATATTTTCTTTATGTTTGTTCTGGATATGGAGATTGCAGGGGCAGGGTTATCTACGGCTTTATCACAATTGATTAGTTTTGGTATCCTTGTATCACCATTTCTTCGGGGAAAAACACAGTGCCAACTTTCATTTAGAAAGATCAGCCACAGATTTATAGATTATATTGATATTTTTACTACCGGATTGCCGAGTATGAGCCGACAGGCCCTTACCAGCATTTCTACGATTTTTCTGAATATGGAAGCGGGAATTTATGGTGACGCAGCGGTAGCTGCAATGAGTATCGTCTCAAGGATTATGTTTTTTGTTTTTGCAGTTGCTTTGGGAATTGGACAGGGATTTCAGCCCGTCTGTGGATTTAATTACGGGGCTGGGAAATATGAACGTGTCCGTAAAGCTTACCGGGTTACGCTGCTGTCTGCAGCAGCGGCAATGATTTTCCTGACTGTTATTGTAATGCTTCAGCCGGGAAATCTGCTTCGTCTTTTCCGAGATGATCCAAAAGTTATTCAGATAGGAATCCGAGCTCTAAAACTCCAGGCTCTTGCACAGCTTGTTCTTCCTGTGTGCATGGCGGCAGAAATGCTTTATCAGAGTACAGGGAAAAAAATAGGGGCATTGCTGCTTAGTGTAATGAGAAACGGATTATTTATGATACCTGTACTGCTGATTCTTTCCAGGTGCAGAGGTTTGGCAGGGATACAGGAGGCTTATCCTGTAGCCTGCCTGCTTTCCTTTCCACCCTCCATGCTGCTGGCAAAACATTTTTTTCAAAAACTTCCACCCGATACAGAATAATTTTACCATGTGACACTGTCAATTTTTAGTTCATAGAATTGACAGTGTCTTTTATTTCTTTGATGATTTTGCTGCCTGCCCGTTCCGTGGGACGTTTTTTATCAAAAGCAACAACAAAATCCACCATCAAATCTTCGGTATCTACATAGTAGCAGTTGGCTTCGTCATTAAGATAACTAAATTCCTGGGGGATATCAAACAATAATGTTGCGCCCAATCCACGAGATACCAGTCGGCAGGCAGAACGGATACTTAAAACTTCCTGTACAATCTTTGGTGTGATATTCATATGTCTACAGAATTTATCAAAAACAGTCCGCATACTCCGACCTTCTGGGAGCAGGATATAAGGCAGTTCACCAAGAGCATCTGCTGGAAGGTAGGGATGCTTGCTGCCAGGAACCATATAGGCTTTTTGTGTTACCGGATGATGTTTATTGACCGCTAAAAGTAGCCGATCTGTAAATATGGTCTGACAGGACAGCGCCTTTGTGTTCATAGGGTCGTTGAGTAAGATGAAATCTAATTCGCCGGATAAAACTCTTTGAATCAGATTTTGGGATGTATCCATGCTAAAATTAACGGAAGATGCAGAATCTGGACAGTTCAGCCTGTAGTACAGGGTATCAAGATACTGATCAGCCCGGCCAGGGGTTATTCCGATCAGAAATTTCTGTTTTTTAATTCGCTGCATCTGTTCTAAATCGGTCATCAATTTTGTATCCAAATCAATAATCTTTTGGGCATAGGAAAGGTAGACTTTTCCTTCTGAGGTTAGAGTCCTCCGATCATTTTTAAAAAAACGTATGCCTAATTGCTTTTCTAATCCATGAATATAGGCGCTCAATGATGGCTGAGAAAGATACAGTGCCTCGGCAGCTTTTGAATAGGAACCATATTCTACAACAGCAGCAATATAACTAAAATCTTTAATGTTCATTACCTTTACCTCTTGTTTTTCACTATAACTTCTTTGGCATGGCTTGTCAAGAATGAACAATCTGCATATTTGTTTTTCCTTGAGTACTAAAGTTTTTGTATATTTTACAAGCACTGCTTTTTCTGTTAGCCTTGAATCAGAATTACAACACATTAACGCAAAGGAAAAACAAAGAATAAGGAGGATTGGATTAATGAGCACAACCAATGAAAACGCAGTTCATGTAGCAGAAAAATTAGCAAAGTATTCCCTGGGATTAAATTATGATGAACTTTCGGAGAAAGTGGTTCATGAAGCAAAACGTGCACTTCTGGATACATTAGGTGTTACTTTTGCTGCTAAGGGCGCGGATGCAGTAAAAATCATGTGGAGAGTGTTGGATAATTTCAATGTAAATGGCACAGCAACCATTATCGGCAGCGGGAAAAAGACCTTACCGCAGTATGCAGCTCTGGCCAATGGATGCATGACCAGATACTGGGACTATAATGACGGGTACGGGTTCCCCATGGGAAAAATGGTTGCAGCCAGCCATCCAAGTGAGATTATTCCTATCTGTCTTTCTCTTGGAGAGTCAGAGAACATCAGCGGTAAAGAGCTGCTTGTAGATATTGTACTTGGATATGAGCTTTCTGGACGTATCCTTCGTTCGATAGAAAACAAATCTCTGGAAGCCAGAGGCTGGAATATGGATACCCGTGCAAGCTTTGTAAGCCCCCTGGTATGCGGACGTATCCTGAAGCTGAATGTAGAGCAGATGGAAAATGCACTGGGCATTGGCGGAAGTCGCGATATGGTTCTGGGTATTCTGGATACTGCAGGTGAGGTGAATACCATGGCAAAGAACATTCGTCACGCCTATTCCTGTCATACAGGTATTTTAGCAGCAATGCTTGCAAAGGAAGGGTTTACCGGGCCGGTACGGGTTCTTGAAGGTGAGAAAGGCTTTAATGAAACAGTTCTGGAAGGTGATTTGAATTTTGATACCCTGATTAATGGTCTTGGGCATTTTATCATCGAAGATGCAGAGTATAAGCCAGTAGTTGCAAGCCGTACAGCTTCCGGACATATCTTTGCTACTTTGGAAAATACAAAGAAGAACGATATTCATCCAGAAGATGTTGCACGGGTTGATATCTATGCTTCCACTCGTGTTTCTGAGCATACCGGAGATCCGTCAAAGAAATATCCGTTTAACAAAGAGAGTGCAGATCACAGCATTTATTTCCTTACAGCAGTTGCGATTACTGATCGGGCAGTTGGACTCCAACAGTATACAAAAGAAAAATATGAGGATGCAGGCATTAAGGAATTAATTGGAAAAGTAAATGTACATGCAGATCCGGATACCTTTAATGTGCATCATAAAGCTGGCGGACGTTCAGTAATCACCATGAAAGACGGAACTGTATATGATACAACAGTTTTGGAGCCTGTTGGTGATAATACTACCAATCCGATTTCTGATAAGCAGTTAGAAGAAAAGTATTTTGACTGTGCAAGTCGTGTAATGTCACGGGAGCAGGCAGAAAAGATTAAAGATGCTATCTGGAATATTGATTCCTTCGATAATATCCGTGATTTCATGGAAATGTTAAAATTCTGATCTTTGTATTAGAGATAACGAAGATAACGAGGAGGTTAATAACGTGGCAGATAATTTGACAAGAAGGATAATTAAGTCACATCTCGTTTCCGGCAGCATGACTGCCGGGAATGAGATTACAGTAAAGATTGATCAGACACTGACACAGGATGCTACAGGAACCATGGCATATCTTCAATTTGAAAGTATTGGGATTCCCAGAGCAAAAACAGAATTGTCAGTCAGCTATGTGGATCACAGCTGCCTGCAGGTTGGATTCCGCAATGCAGATGACCATCGCTTTTTGCAGACCGTAGCAGAAAAATACGGTGTGTACTTTTCACGGCCAGGAAATGGAATCTGCCATCAGCTGCATATGGAACGTTTTGGCATTCCTGGAAAAACATTGCTTGGCTCAGACAGCCACACTCCCCATGGTGGAGCTTTAGGGATGCTGGCTATGGGTGCCGGCGGTCTGGATATTGCCTTAGCGATGGCAGGGAAACCATTTCATGTCAAGATGCCCAAGGTGGTAAATGTCTGTCTGATTGGAAAATTAAAGCCCTATGTTGCCGCAAAAGACATTATTCTTGAACTGCTTCGGCGCTGTTCCGTAAAAGGTGGAGTGGGAAAAGTTTTTGAATACAGCGGGCCTGGGGTAGAAACCCTTACCGTACCCCAGAGGGCGACCATTTGTAATATGGGAGCAGAACTTGGCCTTACGACTTCTGTATTTCCGTCCGATGAGCAGACAAGGCGTTTCCTGAAAGCAGAAAACAGAGAAGAATGTTTTATTGAACTGAAAACAGGAGATGGCTGTGATTATGATGAGTACATAGAGATTGATTTAAGCACACTTGAACCTCTTGTTGCCCAGCCTCATATGCCGGATCGCGTTGTGCCGGTAACAGATTTAAAAGAGATGAAGGTTGATCAGGTATGGGTGGGTTCCTGTACAAATGCCAACTATCATGATATGGTTAGTGTTGCAAAAATTTTGAAGGGAAAACAGGTACATCCTGATGTCAGTTTCAGCGTAAGTATTGCTTCTAGGCAGGTACTGCATATGCTTACGGAGGAAGGCTGGCTGAATAATATTATTGATGCAGGAGCCAGAGTTCTTGAACTTACATGCGGGCCATGCGGAGGCGGCGGGCAGTCACCATGTTCCGGTGGAATTTCAGTCCGCACAAATAACCGTAATTTTGAAGGCCGTTCAGGAACGAAGGATGCAAAAGTTTATCTGGTGAGTCCGGAAACAGCAGCAATGACTGCCCTGAAAGGAACGCTTTCTACAGCAGAAGAGGCATCTGAAGTCTTAAAGGACTACCGGGAACCAGAACAATATCATATTGATGACCGTATGATTCTTGCTCCGGCAGAAGACGGTTCGGCAGTGGAGGTTATTAAAGGGCCAAATATCAAAGGCCTTCCTGAATTTTCTGAACTACCAGATAGGATAAAAGGAGAAGTGGTAATTAAAGTTGAGGATAATATTTCTACGGATCATATTATTCCGGCGCTTCCGGAGATTGTGGCATACCGTTCCAACATTCCGGCAATATCTGAGTACGTATTTAGTGGAATTGACACTTCATTTGCCAGCCGCTGCAAAGAAAAACAGGGTGGGTTTATCATAGCAGGAAAGAACTATGGCCAGGGCTCCAGCAGAGAACATGCAGCACTTGGACCGAAATATCTGGGAATTAAAGCAGTTATTGCTATTTCATTTGCAAGAATCCACAGTCAGAACCTGGCAAATTTCGGGATTATGCCTCTGGAATTTAAGAATGAAGCAGACTATGGCAGGATTGAACAGGGGGATTGTTTGGAAATTTCAGGTTTACTGGAGAATCTGGAGAAAAACACTATTGAACTGAAAAATGTAACCAAAAATGAAACCTATCCGCTGCTCCATCATTTGAGTGAATATCAGATTACTTCCATTAAAGCCGGAAGTATATTAAAATTAGCAGCAAAATAAGCTTAGAAAGGATAATAACGATGAATGTATGCAAGGTGTTTGTGCCTTATGGCGCATTAGGTACGGGTATTAGTGATGAAGCTTTTGAAAATGGAATGGCATTGAACCCGGATATTATTTCGGTAGATGCAGGCTCAACCGATTCCGGCCCATATTACTTGGGCAATGGAAAGTGTAAGTATGCAAGGGAAGCCTTAAAAGAGGATACAAAGAAGATGATTGTAGCAGCTCATCAGCATAATATTCCTATTACTATCGGAAGTTGCGGCACCTGCGGCGTAGATGAAGGCGTGGACTTTATGGAGGAAATCTGCAGGGAGATTTTGGAGGAAGAGGGATTTTCGGCAAAGATTGCAAAAATTTATACGGAACAATCCATTGATGTAATGAAGGAGAAACTGAGAAATGGAAAAATTAAGCCATTAGGAACAAGAGTGGAAGTCAGCGAAGAAATTCTGGACAGTTGTTCCCATATTGTGGCTGCGGCAGGTGTAGAAGCATTTATTAAAGCCTTAAATGATGGAGCTGATATTGTACTGTGCGGTCGGGCGACGGATACAGCAGTTCTGGCCTGTATGCCGATTATTAAAGGGTGCAGTGAAGCTGCGGCATGGCATGGGGCTAAAGTATGTGAATGTGGACCGTTATGCAGCACAAATCCGCAGAATGGCGGTATCTTTATGACTGTGGATGAAACAGGTTTTGAGGTTGAAGCTACAGCATCAGACAGTATTTGTACCCCTTATACCGTATCGGCACATCTGCTTTATGAAAATTCGGATCCCTTCCATCTGGTTGAGCCTGGAGTTGTTATTGATACCAGCAAAGCAGTCTATATACAGTTGGAAAATGGTCGTGTACGAGTGGAAAAATCTTCCATTACAAAATCTGATGTTTATACGATGAAGCTTGAGGGAGCTGGTCCGGCAGGTTATCAGACCATTACTCTGGTTGGTATCCGAGATCGGATTATTATGAAAAATCCGCTGGGTTGGCTGGAAAACTTAAGAGCTTATGCCCAGAATAAACTTGAACGGTTAGGCTATGATAGTACCCGGTATTCTTTCTCTCTTCGTCCTTATGGATATAATGCTGTATACGGAGGTGATGTGCCGGAAGGTTATGTACCGAATGAAATTGGTGTGCTGCTGACGGTAACAGCAGATGAACAGGAACTGGCGACACAGATTGCAAAGGTAATGAATCCACTGCTGCTTCATTTTGAGGTGGAAAAAAATCGTCCTACGCCTTCTTTTGCATTTCCATTTTCACCGGCAGAAGTAGTGAAAGGCAAGATTTATGAGTTTAAACTTTATCATGTGGTAGAAATGGATGATCCGTTTGAATTGCTGCGGACAACGATGGTAGAGGTTAATGGAAAAGGAGGAAATGCATAATGGCAACAATTGGAGAAACCGCATATTATGTAAGATCGAAAAACGCAGGGCCGTTTATGGTAACCGTTGATATTTTCTGCGGAGAAAAAACGGTATTTGATAAGCTTTCTGCATCAAAAAATATTACAGCAGAGAAGGTGGCAGAAGTTTATAATGTTCGACCGGAAGAAGTGAAATTGTTTCATATTCCTGACTTAAATGTAATTAAGATTTCCTATCCTAGAGAACTGCCTCAGGGACAGAAATATGAACGTGATATGCACGCTGGGCAGCAGTATGTACAGATTACCGAACTGGAGGTTTAATTGCTGTTCTCGATGTAATCAAGGAGGAACCTTTTATGGGAAAAAATGCGAAAAGAAAACAGGGAATGGACCCGCTAGTAACTGTTCTTCTTATTATTATATTTGCTGTTATTTTGACCTTTATTATTCCAGCTGGAGAGTTTGCAGAAACAGTGGATGAAGCAGGGAATAAAATTATTGATATTACAACATTCCGCAATATACCCAGGACGCCGATTAGTTTTTTGGAAATTCCGTTGATGATTACAAAAGCATTCGAAAAGTCGATTGGGATAATTGTACTGATTGCAGCCGGCTCAGGGGCATTTGAGGTTATCCGCAAAACGGGCACAGTTGATGCAATTATTGGCCTTACTTTAGAAAAGACCAAAGGGAACGGGAAGAAAGCATTATGGATTGTTTCTTTGATATTCACCCTTTTATCCTGTGCAGTAATTCCTCATGTATTTATTCCCTTTACACCAATGTGTATTGCTCTGGCTATTGCTTTGGGATATGATGATTTTACTGGTACAGCTATGGTGCTTTTGGCAACAGTGGTAGGTGCTGTTGGGGCACCGATTGCTCCTGGCACAGCAGCAGCACAGAGTATGCTGGGACTGCCTGCATACTCGGGTGTGCAGTATCGATTTGCTATTATGATGATTTTTTATCTGGTAACAGTCCTGTATCTGATTCGGTACGCAGAAAAAGTAAAAAAAGATCCATCTGCCAGTGTGGTTTCGAATATGAGTGAGGAACGAAGAAAGCAGATTTCTGCATTTGAAGTAACGGAATATCCTAAGGTCACAGCGGGACATGCACTTGTAATGATAATTATGGTAGGATTGTTTGCTTTGATGATTTACGGCGGGCTTTCCTTTAACTGGGGAAATTACGAAATTGCAGCAATTTTTGTTGTAATGGGAATAGTCTGTGGATTAATCGGTAAAGCCAGTTTTACTGAAATTTCCAAAAGTTTTGTGGTTGGCGTAAAAGCTCTTACCAGCACCTATATGATTATTGGTATGGCGACATCTGTAACTAACATTCTTTCCAGTGGAAATATCATTAATACGATTATTTTCTATTTGTGTAAGGGACTTGGTTCCTGGCCTGTAATCCTTGCACCGGTGGGAATTATGATTGCTGTTGCTATCGTAAATCTTTTTGTACCTTCGTTAAATGGAAAGATGCCCCTTCTTCTGCCAATTCTGGGACCTGTCTGCAAGGTACTTGGGATTAATCAGCAATTATTGAGTGTTACATATACATTTGGTGACTGTTTTACGAACTTTGTACTTCCATATAACAGTGGCCTTGTGGGATTTTTGGAGGCAGGGAATGTGACCTTTGGTCAATGGTTTAAGTTCTTTAAAGGTTTGTTATGGATATGGATGGCCATGGGGGCAGTAATATTAGTTGTTTTGCAAATCGTTGGTATTGGTCCATTCTAATGATAAAGAAATGCAGGATTGAATAGAAAAAATTATAGATAAATAACTAAGACTTCCCATACCTCAAATGGGATTTGTACCTTGAAAATTCAATATTTCAGCTAACAAAATAGTGATTTATGCCGCAACAACCTCGAGCTGGAGTGCACGTTTGGATATTGACCAACGGGTGAAAAATGCCATTCTGGAATGGAAGAGTGCAGAAAGACAGATAAAAAGATAGAAGGTGAGCGGCACAAGTATATGGATGGCTTGAAACAAAAGTGAATATGAGATATTTTTCCCCAGGACAGTAGTATTTGCCCTGGGGAATTGTTTGTTTATATATATTATTTTTTACCTGCGAACAGGAATCCCATATAGCGGATAAATGTATATGCAACAAAAACAACTGCAAGGACTGTTTCAATCAGTACTATATACTGCATAAATGGCATAGGGTGTTCGAGGTTTGCAGCACAGGCCATGGTCTGTTTGGAGGCGATGGCACTGATCACAAATGGGAATGTAAAGGCTGCATAACTTGGATAAAATGGCATTTTCAGATATGTGACTGCTTTGACCAGTGCAAAAAGGTAGATCACAGTTGCCACAACCAGCATTCCGATGAGGAATGCATAGGATTTTGGTGTTACTGACTGTACATAACCTGCAATGCAGAGGCTTGTTGGTGCAGCGTAAATGCAGATCAGCGGTTTGGCCGGGTTCGGAACTTCTTTGAATTTTATGTATCTGTATGTTACAAGAATAAGAAGCAGAATCAAGGTCACAAAACCAAACCAGAATGCATAAGTGCCGATGGAGCTTGTTTTTTCATAGGCCGGTGCTGTGACAGAAGCTACTACGATTCCTACATAAACAATGTAATAGCTGGCAAAGACTTTTGGCAGCTGTAATTTCAACAGAAACTTTGCTGTGAAATATATGATCAGGATTATATGCAGACAGACAGCCAGAAGCCAGATGTAATAAGCTCCTTTTCCGATAAAAGGCTTTACATAAACGCTGAGAAGCATCAATGCCATGGGAAAAGTGCCGGAAACGCTTGCCATGATGGGATTTTTCATGTCCTCTTTTATCATCTGGGGGAACATGATCAGTTTCAGCAGAACGAGCACCAGTAAAAATGCTGCCAGGATTCCGCAGAAATATCGGATACCTTCTGAGTAACTTTGCAGAAGATTTCCAAGTGCCGCCAGTCCGAGCATTACTCCGCACAGCGGGATTGGAACTTTTTTGATAGTATCTTTCATGATTGGTTTATCCTTTCCCTGTTGTTTGACATGTTTTTGTGGTGAAATCAGATTTCCGCAATTGTACGTCTTTCAGCCGGTTCATCGATTTCGTCCAGACTTTTGATGCCCAGCTCACGACAGACGATCTGAGCTACTTTCCATGCACATAATCCAGTATAATAAATACACTGTTCTTTATGTTCGCCCTGTCCCATATTGAATTCTTTTGTCAGGATACGACAGCAGATGGCATTTTTGCCGTTTGCTTTTTTGAACCAGTCATGGAGTTCGTGGGTCAGCTCCATGCATTTAATGCTTTTCGGATCTGTTGGGCCGTTCGGAGCGGTTCTTCCGAAAAACATTCCAAGAGCAAGAATTCCGCCGTTGAATGCGCCGCAGGCACAGCCTGATTTGCCAGCTCCGACTGCCATGCCGGAAGCCATTGCGACTACTTCTTCCGGTACGTCCAGTTTGAATTCGTCTCTGATAGCGCTCATCAGAGCTTCACAGCAGTAGTAACCGCCTTTGAATTTTTTTTCTGCCACTTGCTGGATTGCACGTGGGCTTACTTCTGATACACCTATATTCATGTTCAGTCCTCCTTGGTGATAACATAACCGGAGATTTTCCCCGATGTCATATAATAATTATATCGGTTTTTTGGCTGGATTTGAAATCAATTATATAAATAAACATGGGATATTTATAGACATCATCTATAAGAATAAGATAAAAAATCCCACATCATTTTTTGTGATGTGAGATTTTCTTAATTCACTATCATTGACATCAGCACTGAGGACTTTCCAGATTTTTATGTGTTGTTGCATGAGCAGCAATTTTGTCAATCAGCCTGTTGCAGATTACAGTGTAAACAGAGCCGAATATATTGGCTCCGATACGAAGTGCTACGGCAGCAGGCATTCCGAACAGCCCGGCTGCGGTTGACAGGGCACCAAAAGTATTGAAGGCTGTCTGCCATGCATAGCCGGCTGAATATCCTACGCCGATTCCGCCGATCATGCCAATGTACGGATACATGGATTCTGGAAGAAGCAGATATAATATAATAAACAATGCACAGCCGACAATGTTAAATGCCCATCTCTTTCCTGAACGTGCGATGCAGTCATTTGTAAATGGAAGGCATACGGACATGCAGGCGATCCCCGCCCACATAGCTCGTGGAAGCCCGAGCAGTGACATGATGAGTATGGAACTGGAAACAATCAGAGTCAGTTTGAGATACCATCTGCCTCTGGCAGAATGAAGGTTAAATTCCCGGAAGAGATCCCGGAAAGTTCTTCTGTATGGGCGGTTTTTTTGATTTTTATAAAAAATGATCATGCAGAGTATCATTCCGACAAGCAGACCTTCGATACGGAAAATGTAAGATTTTCCGGTTACGTCATACCCAAAAAGGAGCAGGTACCCGAGAACGAAGGTTGAATGGTTATACATGATCACGTTATGGCAGCCGAGTATCATCAATAGAAGGATACAGACTGTATTAACGAAAAATGCCGGTATCGGAGAAACGGAATTGGCGATCCTTGGGCCGGCCATGAGTATTCCAAAAATACCTGCAATAGAAAGTAACCCATGTGTGGTACGGATTCCGAAATCAGCCTGTCTGAGGACGAGTACTGCCAGAAGTACGGTAACACCTGCAACGCTGTTTTCATTGCCGGTTATCTTGCTGTATACAGATACAACTGCAACGCAGAATGCCATTACAAGATATACTTTGAAATTATATATCAGAATATGGCGGCGTTTTTCCCCGGGGTCTTTTGTGTTTTTGATCAGCTGTTTTGAGCCGGTTGAACTTAACTGAAGTTCCTGATAAAAAGTCATATTTTTCACTCCCTGTTACAAAGTGTACAGTAATATACATCAGAATTGAGATCAGGTCAAGAGGTTGAATTTATTTTTAATTAATATTATAATCAGAATTGACGAACAGGGAGTTAGTATTTTACAAGACTATATTTAAGGAGGAATCTATGATGATTACCTGGAAAAACCTGGATACGCTTGCCTCATTTAAGGAACTGAAAGAAACCAAGGAAGTAAATCTTGCAGATGTTATGAGTGGGGACAATGGCGCAGAACGAGTAAAAAATTACAGTGTGCCGATGGCTGAAGGTATGGCATATAACTATGCGGCCAAAAAAGTAGATGATAAAACTCTGGCAGCTCTTAAGAAACTGGCAGAAGAAGCACAGCTTACAGAGAAATTTGAAGCTCTTTATGAAGGTGAAGTTATCAATACCGGAGAGAAACGTCTGGTTCTTCATCACATGACACGTGGACAGCTTGGCAAAGCTGTTGAAGCAGATGGTGTTGACAAGAGAACTTTCTATGTAGAACAGCAGAACAAGATTGCTGATTTTGCAAACAAAGTACACGCAGGTGAGATCACAAATGCAGCAGGTGAGAAATTTACTACTGTTGTACAGATCGGTATCGGTGGAAGTGACCTTGGCCCTCGTGCAATGTATCTTGCTCTTGAGAACTGGGCTAAGAAAAACGACAAATTTAAAATGGAAGCCAAATTCATCAGCAATGTAGACCCAGATGATGCAGCAGCAGTTCTGAACGGTATTGATGTTGCTCATTCTATTTTTGTACTTGTATCCAAATCCGGCACAACTCTTGAGACTCTTACAAATGAATCTTTTGTAAAAGCTGCTCTTAAGAATGCAGGACTTGACGCATCTAAACATATGATCGCTGTTACAAGCGAGACATCTCCTCTGGCTAAGAGTGATGATTATCTTGCAGCTTTCTTCATGGATGACTATATTGGAGGACGTTATTCTTCCACATCTGCAGTTGGTGGTGCTGTATTATCTCTGGCGTTCGGTCCGGACGTATTCGCACAGTTCCTTGACGGTGCGGCAGCAGAAGATAAACTTGCTGCAAATAAAGATATCTTCCAGAACCCGGCAATGCTGGATGCACTGATCGGTGTTTATGAGCGTAATGTACTTGGATACCCAAGCACAGCTGTTCTTCCATATTCTCAGGCTCTCAGCCGTTTTCCTGCACATCTGCAGCAGCTGGATATGGAATCCAATGGTAAATCTGTGAACCGTTTCGGCGAGCCTGTAGATTATGTGACAGGACCGGTTATCTTCGGTGAACCAGGAACCAACGGACAGCATTCTTTCTATCAGCTTCTTCACCAGGGAACTGACATTGTACCGCTTCAGTTTGTCGGATTCAGAAACAATCAGATGGATACAGATGTTGTGATCCAGGGAAGCACAAGTCAGCAGAAACTCTGTGCAAATGTAGCAGCACAGATTGTAGCTTTTGCATGTGGTAAAGCTGATGAAAACCGCAACAAGAACTTTGAAGGCGGACGTCCGTCCAGCATCATCATTGGTGATCAGCTGACACCGGGAAGCCTTGGTGCCCTTCTTGCTCATTTCGAAAACAAAGTTATGTTCCAGGGATTCCTGTGGAATGTAAACAGCTTTGACCAGGAAGGTGTTCAGCTTGGTAAAGTTCTTGCAAAACGTGTACTTGCTCACGAAACAGACGGAGCTCTTAAAGTATTCAGTGATCTTCTGAATATCTGATTAACGGATTGTCATTGTTTACAGTGACGTAAAATCGAAACAGGTTGTCCTGAAAAAATTTCTTGACAACCTGTTTTTTTAGATATATACTTTGATAATCAAAATATTATAAAATCAAAATAAAACAAGGAAACAATAATATGAACAGAGAACAGACCATAACAGGAGTGATCTGTGGTACCGGTGCCTGTGTGCCGGAGAAGGTTATGGATAACAATGAGATCGCACAGCTGGTGGAAACCAGTGATCAGTGGATCAGGGAAAGAACCGGCGTGGCCAGAAGGCATATCGCAAAAAAGGAAACTACGGTTTCCATGGCTGTGGAAGCCGGACGTCAGGCAATGGAAGAAGCTGGAATCTGTCCTGAGGAGATTGATCTGATCCTGGTGGCATCAGCTTCGCCGGATCAGGTTTTTCCATGTACAGCCTGTCGTGTGCAGGAATTTCTGGGAGCGGTTAATGCATCGGGATTTGACCTGAATGCAGCCTGCAGTGGATTCCTTTTTGCATATAATACAGCGCAGGCTTATATTAGTGCCGGAGTGTTTCGGACAGTTCTTGTGATAGGAGCAGAGTGCCTGTCACGGCTGGTGGACTGGCAGGATCGTAATACCTGTATCCTCTTCGGTGATGGAGCAGGGGCAGTTCTTCTGAGGGCGCAGTCAGGACGGCTTTATTTACCGGCAGCGCATTCTGATGGAACAGGCGGAAGCGCCCTGACGTGTGACGGAACAGCTGCAATAGGGCCGGGCGCAGAAAACGCAGGGACATCGGAGAGAAAGATTCCTTACATAGAAATGAACGGTAAGGAGGTTTTTCAGTTTGCAATCCGAAAAGTTCCGCAGGCTATAGAAGAAGTCCTGGAAAAAAATCATCTCACAAAAGACGATATCGACTGGTTTATCCTGCATCAGGCAAACAGCCGGATTGTAGATGCAGTCGCAAGAAGACTGAAAACAGATATAAAAAAATTTCCAATGAATCTTCAGGAATATGGAAATACATCTTCGGCAAGTATTCCGATACTGCTCAATGAACTGAATCGGAATGGTATCCTGAATAATGGACAGCGGATTGTACTTGCAGGATTTGGAGCCGGACTTTCCTGGGGAGCCAGCATACTGGAGTGGAAGATTCCGGAGAAATAAAGGTAGTAGAGGGAAATTTAGCTCCCAATATATAAATAATATAGAATTTAAGGAGAGAAAGACATGTTAGAAAGAATTATTGAACTTACAGCAGATACTTTAGGAGCAGAAGCAGCACAGATTACAGCAGAGACTTCTTTTATGGAAGATCTTCATGCAGATTCACTGGATCTTTTTGAACTGGCAATGGCACTGGAGGAAGAATTTTCTGTAGAGATCCCAAGTGAGGATCTGGAGCAGATCACTACAGTTGGTGACGCAATGAAATATCTTGAGGAGCATAAATAATTTCCGGATAAACAGGTGGAACAGAGAACATACGAAGGAAATTCAGGTTAAGAGAGGTTTCAGATGAAAACAGAGATCACAGAATTATTAGGAATTGAATATCCGGTCATTCAGGGTGGTATGGCATGGGTAGCTGAATGTCACCTGGCAGCGGCAGTTTCCAATGCAGGAGGCCTTGGGCTGATCGCAGCGGCAGCAGCGCCTGCCGAATGGGTAAGAGAGCAGATCCGTAAGACAAGAGAACTGACAGATAAGCCATTTGGTGTAAATATCATGCTTATGAGTCCTGAGGCAGATGAAGTTGCAAAAGTTATTGTGGAAGAAGGCGTTAAGGTAGTTACTACAGGTGCCGGAAATCCGGAAAAATATATGGCAGCGTGGAAAGAAACCGGGGTAAAAGTAATTCCGGTTATTGCTTCCGTTGCTCTTGCAAGACGTATGGAGCGCTGTGGTGCTGATGCTGTTGTTGCAGAGGGAACAGAGGCCGGCGGTCATATCGGTGAGATCACAACTATGGCTCTTGTTCCGCAGGTTGTAGACGCGGTGAAGATTCCGGTGATCGCAGCCGGTGGTATTGCAGACGGCAGAGGGATGGCAGCAGCATTTATGCTTGGTGCCAAAGGAATCCAGATGGGAACTGTTTTTGCAGCCTCCAAAGAGTCTGTGATCCATGAAAATTACAAAAACAGTATTCTGAAAGCAAAAGATATTGACAGCCGTGTAACGGGAAGAAGTACAGGCCATCCGATCCGTGTTCTCCGTAATGATATGGTCCGTAAGTATCTGGAACTGGAACAGAATGGAGCAGATTTCGAGGAAATGGAAAAACTGACTCTCGGAAGTCTCAGAAGAGCAGTCCAGGAAGGCGATGCAAAGAACGGAAGCCTTATGGCAGGTCAGATAGCGGGCCTTGTAAAAGAAGAACGTTCCTGTAGCGACATTATCACAGACACTGTAAAAAAAGCAGAACAGTTAATGGGAGTAAGTGTAAATGAGTAAGATCGCCTTTATTTATCCTGGGCAGGGAGCGCAAGTTCCGGGAATGGGTCAGGATTTTTATGAAAAAAGTTCTCTTTCCAGAGCTGTTTTTGATCAGGGATCAGAAGCAGTAAACCTTGATCTGAAAAAGCTCTGTTTTGAAAAAAATGATTTTCTTGATAAGACAGAATATACACAGGTGGCTATGGTGACAGCCTGTCTTGCTATGACAAGAGCTGTGGAAGCCATGGGACTTCATGCAGATATGACAGCAGGTCTGAGTCTTGGTGAATACTGTGCGATTGCGGCAGCAGAAGGGATGTGTGACCTGGAGGCAATCCGTACAGTCCGTTCCAGAGGGATTTTTATGGAACATGCTGCTCCGGAAGGAACAGGCGCCATGTCAGCTGTTCTCGGACTTGATGGTGATGTGATCGAGAAAGTGCTTGAAGGCAGAAGTGGAGTTTCCGTTGCCAATTATAACTGCCCGGGACAGATTGTTATTACAGGAGAAAAGGCAGCAGTGGAAGAGGCAGGAGCAGCATTGAAAGAGGCAGGAGCGAGAAGAGTTCTTCCGCTTAAAGTAAGCGGGCCATTTCATTCACCGATGATGAAACCAGCCGGTGAGGAACTTGCGAAGGTTTTTGCCTCAGTAAGCATGAATCCGCTTAAGATTCCGTATGTTGCAAATATTAATGCAGAAGTTGTCACAGACTGCAGTCAGATCGAAAATCTTCTGGTACAGCAGGTGAGCGGATCGGTGAGATGGCAGCAGAGTGTAGAAACTATGATCCGTGAAGGTGTGGATATTTTTGTTGAGATTGGTCCGGGAAAAACTCTTACAGGTTTTCTGAGAAAAATCAATAAAAATGTAAAATCATATCACATCGGAACATGGGAAGAAGCTCTGGCTGTATGTGAAGAGCTGAAAACAGAGTAAACATATAATCTGAAATGAACAGGGGAACAGACCCGCAAGGAGATAGATAAGGTGGCAGAACAGAATAAGAAAAAAACAGCGATCGTTACGGGTGCATCCAGAGGAATCGGAAGAGCCATTGCCCTGGAGCTGGCAGAAAGAGGCGTTACAGTTGTCATTAACTATAACGGCTCAGAAGAACGTGCACGTGAAGTGCAAAAGGAAATTGAAGAAAAAGGTGGTCAGGCTGCGGTTATGCAATGGAACGTTGCGGACTACAAAGCCTGTGAAGAAGCAGTAAAGACGATTTCAAAAGAATATGGAAGTATTGATATTCTGGTAAACAATGCCGGAATTACGAAAGACGGACTTCTTATGGGAATGTCAGAAGCTGATTTTGACAGTGTAATTGATGTAAATCTGAAGGGAACTTTCAATATGATGCGTTTTGTTTCCAGACAGATGCTCCGCCAGAGAAGTGGCCGAATCGTCAGCATGGCTTCTGTAGTGGGAATTGCAGGAAATGCAGGTCAGGCTAACTATGCAGCTTCCAAGGCAGGGGTAATTGGTCTGACAAAAACAGCAGCAAGGGAACTGGCTTCCAGAGGAATTACAGTAAATGCAGTTGCCCCGGGATTTATCGAGACAGAGATGACAGCTGTCCTGCCTGAGAATGTAAAAGAGACATCAGCAGCACAGATCCCTCTGGGATATTTCGGTAAGCCGGAAGATGTGGCAAAAGCCGTGGCATTCCTTACATCTGAGGATGCCAGATACATTACCGGACAGGTGATACAGGTTGACGGAGGAATGGTAATATGAGCAAAAGAAGAGTTGTTGTCACCGGACTTGGTGCAGTTACTCCCATTGGAAATAATGTAAAAGATTTCTGGGCAGGAATCCGTGAAGGAAAAGTCGGAATCGGGCCGATCACGAAATTTGATACTACAGATTACAAGGTAAAGATTGCCGCAGAAGTGAAGGATTTTAATGCAAAAGATCATATGGATCCAAGATCAGCAAGACGTATGGATCCGTTCTGTCAGTATGCAGTTACAGCAGCAAAAGAGGCACTGGAAGATGCAGGAATTGATATGGCGAAAGAAGATGCTTTCCGTGCCGGTGTTATTGTCGGATCAGGAATCGGCAGTCTTCCTCAGGTAGAGACCAATTATGAAAAAATCATCACAAAGGGACCTGGAAAAGTTAATCCGCTTATGGTGCCGATGATGATTTCCAACATGGCTGCGGGAAATATTTCTATTCAGTTTGGGCTGAGAGGTAAATGTACAGATGTTGTGACAGCCTGCGCGTCCGGTACACACAGTATTGGAGATGCATTTCGGGCTATTCAGTATGGTGATGCTGAGATTATGGTTGCCGGCGGCACAGAAAGCTGTATCTGCCCGACAGGAGTAGCCGGTTTTACAGCGCTTACGGCTCTTACAAAAACAGAAGATCCGATGAAAGCATCGATTCCTTTTGACAAAGACAGAAGTGGTTTTGTCCTGGGCGAGGGCGCTGGTATTGTAGTTCTGGAAGAACTGGAACATGCGAAGGCAAGAGGAGCCAAAATCTACGCAGAGCTGGTTGGTTATGGTGCCACAGCGGATGCTTTTCATATTACATCTCCTGCAGAGGATGGAGCCGGCGCTGCAAGAGCCATGGAACTTGCCATGGAAGAAGCAGGAGCGCAGCCCGAAGAGGTAGAGTATATCAACGCTCATGGAACAAGTACACATCACAATGATCTTTTTGAGACCAGAGCGATCCATAAGGCGTTCGGAGATGCTGCGAAGAATCTGGTTGTAAACTCCACGAAATCCATGATTGGACATCTTCTGGGAGCAGCGGGTGGTGTTGAATTTGTAACTTGCGTAAAATCCCTTGAAGATGGTTTTATCCACCAGACAGTTGGAACTACAGAGCCGGATGAAGAATGTGACCTGAATTATGCGATCGGTGCTCCTGTGGAAAAAGAAATCCGTTATGCAATGAGCAATTCTCTTGGCTTTGGCGGTCATAATGCAACACTTCTTGTTAAGAAATACGAGGGTTAAAACATGGAATTTGAAAATCTTCTTACTTTAATAAAAGCGGTATCAGATTCTGAACTGACAGAATTTAAATATGAAGAAAACGGAGCAAATTTTTACTTCAAAAAAGAAAAAGAGACAGTAGTTGTGTCAGGCGCTTCTTCTGATGTGCCGGCTGAACACTTTGCAGCAGTGCAGGTAAAAACAGAAAATCCGACACAGAACAATTCGGACAATGTATCAGAACCGGAGGGAAATCTGATCAAATCGCCATTGGTAGGTACTTTTTATGCGGCACCTTCAGAAGACGCAGAAGCTTTTGTATCTGTGGGAGATGCTGTAAAAAAAGGCCAGACGCTGGCTATTGTGGAAGCTATGAAACTTATGAATGAGATTGAGAGCGATTTTGACGGAAAAGTGGCTGAGATATATGTAGAGAACGGTCAGGCTGTAGAATATGGCCAGCCATTGTTCCGGATTGTGTAAAGATTTGGAGTTACTGTGAACAGTAACATTTTGGGATAATTCAGGGTAACGAAACAGGAGTACAGATAATTATGAACAGATTGGGCGTAAAAGAAATTGAACAGATACTTCCGCACAGACATCCGTTTCTGCTGGTAGATTATATTGAGGATTTTGAACCGGGTAAATATGCAGTCGGATATAAATGTGTAACTTTCCGTGAGGACTTCTTCCAGGGACATTTTCCACAGGAACCGGTTATGCCGGGTGTACTGATGGTGGAGGCACTTGCACAGACAGGTGCAGTAGCAATCTTAAGTCTGGAAGAAAATAAAGGAAAGATCGCATATTTCGGCGGGATCAAAAACTGCCGTTTTCGTGGAAAAGTTGTTCCGGGAGACAAACTTCGTCTGGAAACAACCATCATTAAATGTAAGGGACCGGTCGGAGTAGGACATGCAGTGGCAACTGTTGACGGCAAAGTTGTAGTTGATGCTGAACTGACTTTTATGATTGGATAGGTGACACGCTATGGTAAAAAAAGTGCTGATTGCAAATCGTGGGGAGATTGCAGTGCGGATTATCCGTGCATGCAGGGAAATGGGAATTGAGACAGTAGCTGTTTATTCGGAAGCGGATAAAGAGGCTCTTCATACACAGCTGGCAGATGAGGCAGTCTGTATCGGACCGGCACCATCTTCCCAGAGTTATCTCAGCATGGAAAATATCATCAGTGCAACGATCGTCACAGGGGCAGATGCCATTCATCCTGGCTTTGGCTTCCTTTCTGAAAACAGTCGTTTTGCGCAGCTCTGTGAGCAGTGCCATATTACTTTTATCGGTCCGTCATCTGATGTGATCGCCCGTCTCGGAAATAAACAGGCGGCCAAAAATACCATGGATGAAGCGGGAGTACCGATCATTCCAGGGGGCAAAAATCCTGTCTATACAGTGGAAGAGGGGCAGAAAGAGGCAGAGAGCATTGGCTATCCGGTCATCATCAAAGCTGCGCTTGGCGGTGGCGGTAAAGGTATGCGTGTTGCAGATACACCGGAGGATTTCAAAGAAAGTTTTTGTACAGCACAGAAAGAGACAGAGATGGCATTCGGTGATTCTACCATGTATGTGGAACATTTTGTGCGACATCCGAAACATATAGAATTCCAGATCCTGGCTGATAAATTCGGGAATGTAATACATCTGGGTGAACGTGACTGTTCTATTCAGCGTAATCATCAGAAAATGATCGAGGAATCTCCATGTGAGGTAATATCTGAAGAGCTGAGAGCCAGAATGGGTGAAGCAGCTGTCTGTGCAGCAAAAGCTGCAGGATATGAAAATGCCGGAACCATTGAATTCCTTCTGGATAAAGAGGGCAGATTCTATTTTATGGAGATGAATACCCGAATTCAGGTGGAACACCCGGTGACAGAATGGGTGACAGGTGTTGATCTTGTAAAAGAGCAGATCAGGATTGCATCCGGACTGCCTTTAAGCTATAAACAGGAAGATATCCATCTGACAGGTCATGCAATTGAATGCAGGGTTAATGCAGAAAATCCCTCAAAGGGTTTTCGTCCGTCTCCGGGCACCATTACGGATATGTATTTCCCGGGTGGTAAGGGAATACGTATTGATTCGGCGGTATACAGTGGATATACGGTGCAGCCTTATTATGATTCGATGATCGCCAAGGTTATTGTATGGGCAAAGAATCGAAATGAGGCGATCCGCAAGATGCAGAGCGCATTGGGCGAAGTGATCATTGAGGGAATCGACACCAATGTAGATTATCAGTATGATATTCTGGAAAATCCAGATTTTCAGGCTGGAAATACAGACGTGGAATTTATTGAGCGGATGGAAGGTGGCCGATCATGAAGTTAGAAAACATGTTCAAAAAAACAAGAATCGTTTCCAGAATACAAAGTCATGGAACGGTACATGCACAGCGGCCGGAAGTTCCGGAAGGGCTGCTGCGTAAGTGTAATAAATGTGGGGCTGCCATCATTGCGGAAGAAGTGAAGAGGGATAATTATATCTGCCCGAAATGCGGCGGTTATTTCAGAGTTCATGCTTACCGGAGAATCCAGATGGTTGCAGATGAGGGGACTTTTGAAGAGTGGGATCATGACCTGACAGGCGGAAATCCGATGAATTACAGAGGATACGAAGAAAAAGTCCAGGTGCTTCAGGAGAGAACTGGCCTGAAAGAAGCAGTTGTGACCGGAAAATGTGAAATAAATGGATCAGAAACAGCACTTGCCGTCTGTGATGGAAGGTTCCTTATGTCCAGTATGGGCTGGGCAGTAGGAGAAAAGATCACAAGAGCAGTAGAACGTGCAACAGAGGAACGTCTTCCGGTGATTATTTTTGCATGTTCAGGCGGTGCCAGAATGCAGGAGGGGATCACTTCTCTTATGCAGATGGCAAAAACCTCTGCAGCTCTGAAACGTCACAGTGATGCGGGTCTTCTTTATGTATCTGTGCTGACAGAGCCTACCACCGGTGGAGTTACTGCAAGTTTTGCCATGCTTGGTGATATTATCCTGGCTGAGCCGGGGGCACTGATTGGTTTTGCAGGTCCCCGTGTTATTGAGCAGACTATACGGCAGAAACTTCCGAAGGGATTCCAGAGAGCGGAGTTCCTTGTGGAGCATGGATTTGTAGATGATATTGTCCGGAGGGGAAATCTGAAAAAAACTCTTTCAGATATTCTGACTCTTCATAATTATAATAAGATTTCATCAGGGGATCAGAATTCTGCTGATGTGGAAGATGAACAGAATAACGGAAATCAGAAAGGCAGATCAAGTCATCCGGAAAGTTACCATATCGGAAACAATCCATATCTTTCCGCCTGGGAACGCGTGCAGCTGTCCCGTAAAATGGACAGGCCATCAGGAAAAGATTACATAGATGCACTTTTTGATGATTTTATGGAGCTTCATGGTGACAGAAACTATGGTGATGACAGAGCCATCATTGGTGGACTTGCTTCTTTTCATGGGATTCCTGTAACTGTGATCGCGCAGCAGAAAGGCAATAATACAAAAGAAAATATTTATCATAATTTCGGAATGCCTATGCCGGAAGGATATCGCAAAGCGCTCCGGCTGATGAAACAGGCAGAAAAATTCCACCGGCCAGTGATCTGTTTTGTAGATACTCCAGGAGCATTCTGTGGAGTGGAAGCAGAAGAGAGAGGCCAGGGAGAGGCAATTGCCAGAAACCTTATGGAACTCTCCGGACTGAAAACACCGGTGCTTTCTGTTGTTACCGGTGAAGGCGGCAGTGGCGGAGCACTGGCGCTGGCAGCGGGAGATCAGGTATGGATGCTGGAAAATTCTGTATATTCCATTCTTTCGCCGGAAGGTTTTGCAAGTATACTCTGGAAAGACAGCAGTAAGGCAGATGAAGCAGCAGAAGTCATGAAGCTTACTGCGACAGATCTTTATCAGAAAGGAATCGTTGAAGAGATGATTCCGGAACCTGTGGAATTTAACGCTGACAGCCTGTGGCAGGTTACAGGGATACTTGATAATAAAATAGAAACATTTCTTGATGAATATAATAAATTATCAGAGGAAGAACTTCTGAACCGGAGATATGACAGGTTCAGGAAGTTTTAAAGACAAAACAGCTCCAGGATAAATCCCGGGGCTGTTTTACATATATTTAACTACTATTCCTGTCTGAAATTCAAAGAGCTTTCTCTGGATATGGTTGAGCAGGTTCTGAAGTCATACCGTGGATAATTGTGAACAACAGTGGAAAAATATGGGACAGAATTTTGAAAGTGTGGAAAAACTCCACACTTTTTCTTTTCTGGGTATACTAAATGGGTAGCGGTTGGAGATATAATGTACATTAAATAAAAAGATGGAGGAAGACTGGAATGAAAGAAGTAAAATCACCAAAGAAGCCGCTGATTTTTTATTATGGAATTGTGCTTCTGATACTGATCGTATTTAATGTAGTCCTGACACCGATGCTTTCCATGAAGCAGGTAAAAGAAGTGGATTATGGAACCTTCATGAGCAGTATTGAAGATAAAAAAATCAGTGATGTTCAGGTCGAAGACAATCAGATCCTTTTTACAGAAAAGGATAATAAAAATACTGTATATAAAACAGGAATCATGGACGATCCCACACTGACGGAACGCCTTTTTAAATCAGGTGCTACCTTTGCAAAAGAGATTGACACGCAGATGTCTCCGGTTGCAAGTTTTCTGCTGACAGGAGTTCTTCCGCTGATAATCTTTATTGCACTTGGACAGTACATGGGAAGAAAAATGATGGAACAGGCCGGAGGCAAAAACTCCATGGCTTTTGGCATGGGAAAGAGTAATGCCAAAGTTTATGTACAGTCTACGGAAGGTATTCATTTCAGTGATGTTGCCGGTGAAGAAGAGGCAAAGGAAAACCTTCAGGAGATCGTAGATTATCTTCATAATCCTGAAAAATATACAAAAGTCGGTGCATCCATGCCGAAAGGTGTCCTGCTTGTGGGCCCTCCAGGAACAGGTAAAACCATGCTGGCTAAAGCGGTTGCAGGTGAATCCAATGTACCGTTTTTCTCCATGTCAGGTTCTGAATTTGTGGAGATGTTCGTAGGTATGGGCGCTTCAAAGGTTCGTGATCTTTTTAAGCAGGCGAAGGAAAAAGCACCGTGTATCGTATTTATTGATGAAATTGATGCGATTGGTAAGAAGCGTGACGGTCAGATGGCAGGTGGAAATGATGAACGTGAACAGACTCTGAACCAGCTCCTTACAGAGATGGATGGTTTTGAGGGAAATAACGGAGTTATTATTCTGGCTGCCACAAACAGACCGGAATCACTTGACCCGGCACTGACCCGTCCAGGCCGTTTTGACAGACGTGTTCCTGTAGAACTTCCAGATCTGGAAGGCCGTGAAGCAATTCTGAAAGTTCATGCAAGGAAGGTTCGGCTTTCAGATGATGTTGATTTCCATACGATAGCAAGAATGGCAGCCGGAGCTTCCGGTGCAGAACTTGCGAATATTGTAAATGAAGCTGCACTTCGAGCAGTTCGTGACAACCGGGAAGTAGTAACAGAAGCTGACCTGGAAGAGAGTATCGAAGTAGTTATTGCCGGATATCAGAAAAAGAGTGCAGTACTTTCTGATCAGGAGAAAAAAGTAGTGGCATATCATGAGATAGGACATGCTCTTGTGGCTGCACTGCAGACAAATTCCGCATCTGTTCAGAAGATCACTATCATTCCGAGGACTTCCGGTGCACTTGGTTATACCATGCAGGTTGAGCAGGGAGACAAATATCTTCTGACTAAAAAAGAACTGGAAAATAAAATTGCAACATTTACAGGAGGCCGTGCTGCTGAAGAAGTTGTTTTTGGTGAAGTGACAACAGGAGCTTCCAATGATATTGAGCAGGCAACAAAGATCGCCCGTTCCATGATCACACGTTATGGAATGAGTGATGACTTCGATATGGTTGCAATGGAAACTGTAACAAATCAGTATCTGGGTGGTGACGCTTCCCTGGCATGCTCTGCAGATACGCAGAAAGAAATTGACCGTCAGGTAGTAGAACTTGTAAGGTCAGAGCATGAAAAAGCCAAAAAGATCCTTACAGATAACCGCCAGAAACTTGATGAACTGGCTATGTATCTTTATGAGAAAGAAACCATTACAGGAGATGAGTTTATGAGTATCCTGAATGGAAAAAACACAGCAGAAATATCTGAAGAAAAGGAGGCAGATCAGAATGAACAGAAGAACTGATATCGGATGGCCGGAACTTATCCTCGGAACGGTGTTGATCATTCTTGGTGTGATCATGTTGAAACAGCCTTCAGGATTCCTTATGTGGCTTGTTGTAGTATGTGGTATTATTGCAATCTGCACAGGAATTGCAGATATTATTCTTTATGTGCGTATGGAACGTTTTACAGGATTTGGACCGGTAATCTCTCTGGTAACAGGAATTCTTGGAGTTATGGCCGGATTTATGCTTCTGGTCCATCCGGGTGCCGGTACATGGGCGATCGCGATGGTACTTCCGATCTGGATCATTGCCCATTGTATTTCCAGACTTTCTCATCTGAACTATGTACGTTTCAGACTGGGAACCACTTATTATTATCTGACGATGATCGTGAATATCCTCGGACTGATCGCAGGTATACTCCTTGTATTCAGACCGGCTATCACAATATTCTCTATCGGATTCCTTGTAGGACTGTATCTGATACTGGAAGGTATCGACTGCATCATTGCTGCTTTTGGCGGAAAAAATTACTACAGATGATAGCAGACTTTAAACAAAACAAACCCCGACTGAAATTCAGCCGGGGTGTATTTATGCGATAAAAAGGATTAAAGGGTATCATCTCTGCGAATATATCCAGGATGATCTTCAGATGCGATAATTTCATTTTCGTGAAGAATACGAACCCATTTATCAACGACCTGATTTTCGATATGAGCATTCTTTCCTATTACAGTATGGGAAAGAATGACACTGTTTTTAACAACTGCGCCTGGTTTGATCTGGCAACCACGTCCGATTACGCAGTTCTCAACAGTACCTTCGATAAGGCAGCCATTGGAAATAACAGAATTCTTGACATTTGCTCCCTCAAAGTACTGAGTCGGGCAGGAGTCGTCTGTTCTGGTATAGATCGGCCAGTCTGAATTAAACAGACTGTCTGCAGTTTTGATATCGATCAGAGAGATGTTTGCATCATAGTAGCCCTTGAAGTCTGTAAGAGATGCAAAATAACCTCTGTGTGCAATGCCACGGATATCCAGGTCTTTGGCACTTGCATTAACAATCTGTGGAAGTTTATACATGGAAGAAATTTTTCTTGCTTTGTGGATAAGTTCAATGAGAAGTTCTTTCTTCATAATATATGTATCCATGAAAATATTGCGTTTCTGAGCGCTTCCACGGTTCAGTTCGATAGATTCAACACCCTTCTGCTTATTCAGATTCAGAATATCACAGTTCAGGAATTTTTCTCTTGCATTATCTACAGAATGATAAAGAAGAGTGATATCTGCACCAGATTCGATATGAGCATCGATAAGAGTGCTGTAGTTGGCAGCGTATACCATATAGGCAGGAGCAATGATTACATAAGGCTCTCTCATACGCTCAATGAATTCGAGGTTTTCTGCGTAGCTTGCAATATCTGTATTATAGACAGTATTTTCAGCGTTGTTTTCGGAGAAAAGGAGCTGAAGTTTGCCGCTTTTGGAGTTGATATTGTAATGACGTCCGGTTCCAAGATGTTCTGCAAGGGAACGTGGTTTATGACGTACATATACCTGAATACGGTCTATGCCGCTGTTACTCATATTGGAAATAGGAAAGTCGATGGCACGATATCTTCCAAGGAATGAAAAAGCACCGATCGAACGGTAGTCCTGTAATCCCTCTACCTTTATATGAGTTCCGGAAGATGCAATGATTCCAAATGCTCTTGCCATATTATTCTACCCCCTTTACACGTTTGGAAACCAGTTCGATGTGTTCACTGTCAGCCTCACCTACTATGGCTTCTCTGCCGATCTTTACATTGTCGGCAACCAGTGCTCTCTGCACTACGGCACCGGCTTCTACTTCAACACCCGGCATCAGAACACTGTCAATGATCTTTGCGCCTTCACCTACGTGAACACCGGTGAAAAGCACAGAACCTTTGACTTCACCTTCAATGACACAGCCCTGTGTGATAAATGCTCTGTCAATCTGAGCATTAGGACCTATGTACTGAGGCAGTGTCGGGCTGTCTTCTGTGTAGATTTTCCAGGTAGGATCATTCAGATCCAGTTCATTGTGGCTGTTGAGAAGATCCATGTTTGCCTCCCAGAGAGAATCGATGGTTCCGACATCTTTCCAGTAGCCTTTGAATTTGTATGCAGCCAGAGTTTTGTTGTCGTTCAGAAGACCTGGAATGATATCTTTACCGAAGTCATGATGAGACTCAGGATTTTTCATATCAGCCAGAAGGATTTTGCGAAGGAGTTTCCAGTTGAAGATATAGATACCCATAGAAGCAAGGTTGCTCTTCGGGTGTTCCGGTTTTTCTTCAAATTCAAGGATACGTCCGGTTTCGTCTGCATTCATGATACCGAAACGACTTGCTTCTTTCATAGGAACTTCGATAACAGCGATAGTAGCGTCTGCGTTCATTTCCTTATGGTAGGTAAGCATCTTGTCATAATTCATTTTATAAATATGGTCACCGGAAAGGATAAGAACATATTCCGGAGAATACTTATCTATAAAGTCAATGTTCTGAGAAATTGCATCAGCAGTTCCTCTGTATACATCAAGATCTGCATCGGCTTTTTCACGGGGAGGAAGGACAAATACGCCACTTTCTCTTGCATCGAGACCCCAACGACCACCGTTGGCCACATAACTGTTCAGAAGAACAGATTCGTACTGGGTTAATACACCAACAATATCCACACCGCTGTTAGCACAGTTGCTTAACGGAAAATCAACGATACGATATTTTCCGCCGTAGGAAACTGCCGGCTTGGCAACTTTGTTGGTGAGTTCATGAAGACGGCTTCCACGTCCGCCAGCCAGGATCATCGCTAACATGTTGTTTTGTTTCATAGTGAACCCTCACTTTCCTTTTATAATGCTTTGTGAGTCTATTATACATTTTTTACAAATACATTTCCATATTTTTGAGCAAAAAACTGTGAAAAACTTTAAAAAAAATTACCTTTTTTGTTAAGAGTGTATCAAATAAAAGTAAATATATGAGTAAAAAAGTGAAAAAGTAACAAAATAAGACAAAAATACACCAAATATATTAATTTCACAAATATTATACGATTATTATATCGCTAAAACGTCACTGTCGAATCTGGTATCAGCATTGGACTCTGTACTTTTTGTTCTTCGTAGTAACATCATTTGTAACTGTTCACAGGTAATATCCCGCGAGGTGTTTTGCCATGAATATGGTAAAATCCCGAGACATACGGGGCAAAATCCCATCACCGAAGGTGATTTGGAATGGATTTTGACCAAGTTGCTGTGAACGGAGTGAACAGTAACCATCATTTACCTATGACTTATGAGAAAGAAAACTCAATGACTGGACGTAACCGGAGATTTACGTTATAATAACAAGGTTAAAAGAATATTGGACTTTCTGCAATTCTGTTTATACTATCAGAAGTAACAGAAGTTTTTACAGATAAGAAGCGTATATAAAATATACAGATAAGAGGGATTGTGTGAGAAAACGAGAGGATTTTAAACGATTTATAGTTTTTTGCCTGGCAAGTCTCGTAGTAGTTGCCCAGACAGCAGTTTTTGCATATATCTGGTATGACTTTTACAGAGGGCTGATATTTGAGCCGTTCTGGAGAAAAGGTAACTGGGTACTGATTGCAATCTATGCATTGATCAATGTTATGTTTTCCAGATTATATGGTGGTCTGAAGGTTGGTTACCTGAAACGAATTGATGTGTTTTATTCAATGGTGATCGCAACCATATGTACAAATGTGATCACGTATTTCCAGATCACACTGATCAACAGGTGGTTCCTGGATCCGTGGCCGATGGTTGAGATGACGTTTGTGCAGTTTGCCATTATCCTGATCTGGATATGGGGTTCGAGATATATTTATTCCAGCCTGTATCAGGCAAGGAAACTTCTGGTTATCTACGGAGATCGTGATCCGGGGGACCTGATCCACAAGATGAACTCCAGAAGAGATAAATATGATATCAGCGGCAAGGTAAATGTAGAAGTCGGTGAAAAAGAAATATTCAAACTTATGAAAGAATATGACGGCGTGATCATCTGGGATCTTCCGTCAAATGTCCGAAACCGTTACCTGAAACATTGTTTTGCACATTCGATCCGCTGCTACTTAAGCCCGAAGATCTCCGATGTCATCCTTATGGGAAGTGAGAGAATACATCTTTTTGATACCCCGCTTCTTGTGGCTAAGAATATGGGACTGCCGCTGGATCAGAGAGTCATGAAACGTATCCTTGATATTGTGGTTTCAGGAATTGGTATTGTTGTTGCATCACCAATCATGCTGATTGTTGCATTTTGTGTAAAACTGTATGACAGGGGACCTGTATTTTATTTCCAGGAGAGACTTACTGTTGGCGGAAAGCCGTTCAAAATCTGTAAATTCCGCAGTATGTGTGTGGATTCCGAAAAACATGGAGCCAGACTTGCATCAAAACATGACAGCAGGATCACTCCGGTAGGCAAAGTCCTTCGTAATCTTCATCTGGATGAACTTCCACAGCTGTTCAATGTATTTAAGGGAGATATGTCTCTTGTTGGACCGAGACCGGAGCGCCAGGAGATTATGCGTGAATATTGTAAGGAGATTCCGGAATTTTATTACAGACTGAAAGTAAAGGCGGGCCTGACCGGATATGCGCAGGTTTATGGCAAATATAATACCACGCCATATGACAAGCTGAAACTTGATCTGTTCTATGTTGAGAACTATTCGTTTTTCCTTGACCTTAAACTTCTTCTGATGACTGTGAAGATCTTTTTCCAGAAAGAAGTATCAGAAGGTGTGGAAGATGACCAGACAAATGCACTGAAAGATTCTGTAGAAGATTTTTCAGGGGAGGATAAGCATGAGTGAAAATACAGAAACAAGAGATGATCTGCGTAATCTGCAGCTGGTAGAGCTTGATATTCTGAAAGAATTTTTACGGATCTGTCAGAAACATCACCTCCGATATTATGCATTGGGCGGAACTCTTCTGGGAGCAGTACGCCATAAGGGATTCATTCCCTGGGATGATGACATTGATGTAGGAATGCCGAGACCGGATTTTCGTCGTTTCGAGGAAATTGTGAAAGAAGAACTGCCGGAATACCTTCATTACCGGAACTTCCGTAATACAGAAGGCTACAATCATTATGTACCACGTATTACAGACAGCAGGGTGAAAGTGATCGATGAATCGGCAGCAGTTGAGACAGAGAAAGAAGCATGGATCGATATTTTTCCACTCGATGGAATGCCGGGTAATAAATACCTTCGTAAGTTCCACTGCTTCCGCCTTCTGGTTGCAAGAGCCAGAGTAAACTATTCTCTGTTTTCCACAAATATTGACCTGAAAAGAACGAACCGTCCATTACATGAAAAGGTGCTGATCGCTGCCGGAAAGATTCTTCCGGTGGAAAAGATTTTCAGAACTTCTCACGAAATGAAGCGTCTGGACAGGCTGATGCAGAAATATTCCTACGATGGTTCACCATATCTTGTGAATTTTATGGGAATTCATAAACTGAAAGAAATGTTCCATAAGAAACATTACGGGAAGGGAGCTGATTATCCGTTTGAAGATATTGAGCTTCGCGGCCCGGCTGATTATGATTTTGTCCTGCGTCAGATGTACGGAGAATACTGGAACCCACCGGATGCCCAGGAAATGAACCATCATCATACGAGAATTAAGAGGTGATTCTATGGAAAACCATACAGAAGAGACTTATTCAGTTCTGATGTCAGTATATAAAAAAGAAAATCCACTGTATTTCAGACAGAGTATACAGAGTATGCTGGATCAGACACTTCCGTTTTCGGATTTTGTGCTGGTGTGTGACGGACCTCTGACTCCCGGATTGGAGGAAGTGGTTCAGTGGGCGCAGGAACAGATGGAATCCAGACTTCAGATCCTTCGTTTTAAGGAAAACAGGGGACTGGGATATGCATTGAGGGAAGGTGTCGGCAGATGCAGGTGCGAAGTGATCGCACGCATGGACAGTGATGACATCAGCAGACTGGAACGGTGTGAGAGACAGTACCAGATGATCAGACAGAGCGGTTATGCAATTGTCAGCGGTGCGCTTCAGGAATTTTCCAGTACACCGGGGGACATGGATCGGATCAGAGAACTTCCCCGTACTTCCGAAGAAATTATCCAGTATGCGAAAAAACGCAATCCATTTAACCATCCCTGCGTGATGTTTCGGAAGGCAGCTGTACTGAATGCCGGAAATTATCAGGATTTTCCGGGATTTGAGGATTACTATCTCTGGGTACGTATGCTGCAGAAAGGTTATCAGGGTTACAATGTACAGGAAGTGGTTCTGGATATGCGTACAGGAAACGGTATGTACGACAGAAGGGGCGGCAGAAACTATCTCATTTGGGCTGTGCGTTTTCAGAAGTGTCTTCTTAACAGACATTTTATCAGCAGAAACAGATTTATCAGGAATTGTGCAGTTCGCCTGGCAGTGGGAATTATCCCGGGTGGTGCCAGAGAGAAGTTTTATCACATTTTCCTGCGAAATGCGAAATAAATATTGTGTAAATAAAAAGGGTATGTCCAAAACGGGCATACCCTTTGATCATTATCAGTTTTTTTCCATAAAATCAACGTACTCATCAAGAACTGAATTCGGTTCACCGATCCGGACAATCTGTCCGTCGTGCATCCACATAACTGTATCACAGAGTTCTCTCAGAGTATCAATGCTGTGTGATACGATAACTACAGTACGATCTTTGTTGGAAATAAGGCTCTTCATTTTGTTGAAACTTTTTTTTCGGAATTTCTGGTCACCAACACTGAGTACCTCATCGATCAGCATGATGTCTGTTTCGAGGATGGCCGTGATGGAAAAGGCCAGCTTGGAATACATACCACTTGAATATGTTCTTACGGGCATATCAATAAACTGTCCGATCTCGGCAAATTCAATGATCTCTTCTTCTTTTTCATGAACCTGTTCTTCTGTAAATCCAAGAAGCATACCGGAGAGAATAATGTTTTCTCGTCCTGTCATTTCTTTCTGGAAACCGACTCCGATAGAAAGAAGGGAGATATTGTGCCCATTCAGATCTATTGTTCCTGTATCCGGAGAAAAGATTCCGGCAAGTGCATTAAGTGTGGTAGATTTACCGCTTCCGTTTTTTCCGATGATTCCGAGAATTTCACCCTCTCGAACATAGAATGAAATTCCTTTTACTGCTACAAAACGCTCATTATGGCGATGACGGAAATGCAGCAGATTTTTTTTGATTGAAGTTTTTTTCAGGTTCTGATAACTGATGACCAGATCTGTGACTTCAATTGCATGTTTTTCTTCCATATTATATCACCTTTACATAACTGTTTTCGTTTTTGTAGATTTTGCGGATGCCCAGTACACAGATTACAAGTCCGATCAGAAACCATGCAAGCAGCAGTTTCAGATTGGGAGTCTGACCGTATATTACGCAGTCACGCATTGAAGTTATCAGAAATGCAATAGGGTTGCCCTTTCCGATGTATGCATTATAAGGTGCAGGAAGACGATCCATGATGTTCCAGAATACACCTGTCAGATAAAACAGGAAACGCAGTGCAATGTTGAGAACATTGGAAAGGTCTTCTACATAGACACCATAATGAAGGAAAAAGCATCCGAAACCGAAGACAATTACAAATAATGTGATCAGAATCGGAATACAGAATAATACATTCCATGTCAGTGGTACTCTGCATACGATTACCATTGCCACAACGATCATCAGGGAAACAAACATTTTGAATCCGTTAACTTCCATTCGGATGATCAGAAGAATAAACTTCGGTATGTATACTTTCGTAACAATGGGCTTGTTGTTCTTAATAACACGAACACTCTGGATCAGAGTCTTATTAAAAAAGTCCCACAGGGTGATACCTACAAAGATAAAAATAGCAAAGTAGTCTATTTTGGATTTGAAGACATACCCGAACATGAATACATAAATAAGCATGAAACAAAGAGGATCAAGCACCCACCACAGCCAGTTCAGATAGGAATTGGCTATCTCAGATTTAAGCAGGGCCCTGGAAGAATATAAGGAATATTTCCAGTACTTCTTCAAGTCATACCTGAATCGTTTAAACATAAAATCCGCTCCTATTTGTATTTTCTTATTAAATTATAAAACCCCTGAAAACAGGGTCTGAACCTTTTTTATCATACACTAAGGAATACATCTTGACAAGTGGAATCTTTTTCTTGAGAATGGATTGTTTTTATGAAAAAACACAAAAAGTTCATGAATTTACTTGATTAAAGCGAAAGTGCATGGTATAATTCATAACATGTTCGAGACACAAGAACAAGTGTCTTTAGTATGAAAACAAAACGAGGAGGGAATTAAACAATGAAGAAAAAATTATTGTCTGTTTTAGTAGCTGCCATGATGGTTGCAGCAACAGCAGTACCGGCGCTTGCAGCAGATACTGTAAAGATCGGTGTATACGAACCGGCATCAGGAGACAACGGTGCAGGTGGAAAACAGGAAACACTTGGCGTTCAGTATGCAAACCACGTAACACCTACTGTAGAGATCGATGGAAAAGAATACGAAGTAGAGCTTGATATTGTAGATAATGAATCTTCTAATGATAAAGGACCATCTGCAGCAGCACAGCTGGTAAGTGATAAAGTTTCTATCGCACTTGGTTCTTATGGTTCAGGTGTATCTATCGCAGCATCTGATATCTTTAAAGAAGGCGGAATCCCGGCACTGGGAATCAGCTGTACAAACCCGCAGATCACACAGGGAAATACACATTATTTCCGTATCTGTTTCCTTGACCCGTTCCAGGGAACTGTACTTGCAAACTTTGCAAAAGACAATTTCAAAGCAAAGAAAGCATATGTACTTACCAAACTTGGTGACGATTATTCCGCAGGACTTGGACATTACTTCTCCAAGGCATTTGAAGAACTTGGCGGAGAGTGTGTAGAAGAAACATTCCCTGATGGAAACAGTGATTTTGCTTCCTATATTACATCTGCAAAGAACTCCGGAGCAGACGTTGTATTTGCACCTACTTCAACAGAAGCAGCAGCGCTGATCATTGAGCAGGCAGCTTCTCAGGGTCTGGAAACTCCTATCCTTGCAAGCGATACATGGGATTCCAACGTTATCCTTAAAGCAGCCAAAGGCAAAAATCTTCAGATTTATGTAACTACTTTCTATCAGGAAGGTGGAAACGAAGAATTCGATAAAGGAATCAAAGATTACATCAATTCTGATTCCACAGCAAAATCCAACAACGGTGGCGATGATACTATCGCAGCTATGTCCGCAATGGGATATGATGCATATTATGTAGCTCTTGAAGCACTGAAAGCAGCAGGCTCCACAGATCCGGCGAAAGTAAATGAGGCACTGTGGGATGTACAGTATGACGGTGTATGCGGTCACATTGAATTCGATGAAAATGGTGATGCAAAGAGAGATACAGCATTCATCAAATCTCTGAATTCTGATAAAGGTTCCTGGGATCTTGTCGGAGAACAGGGAATCGACGGCAAAAAATAAGAATTGTACTTATGAGGGATATTGAGGCGGGCGTTGCTCCCGCCTCGTTCCACGTTAAATGACTTTATGAAATAAAACGATCTTAAGGAGGATTACCATGGAATGGTTTAATACCAATCTGCCATATCTTCTTGCCGGAATTTCCGTTGGCGGCCAGTACGCACTGATCGCTATCGGTTATACCATGGTATATGGCATTTTACGACTGATAAACTTCGCACATGGAGATATTTTTATGGTTGCAGGTCTGATTATGGTTTATGCATCTGCGTCCATGCCTATGTATGTTTCAATTCCGCTGGTACTCGTTGCTACAGTACTTCTGGGATTCCTGGTTGAACGTGTGGCTTATAAACCGCTTCGTTCAGCACCGAGAATGTCTGTTATGATCTCAGCAATCGGTGTTTCCTATCTGCTTCAGAACCTGGCACTTTATGTTACAGGTGGTCTGGCACAGCAGTACCCGTCTATTCCGTGGATCAGTGATACAATTACAGTACTGGGCGCAAGTACAAAGAGAGTAACAGTGATCACACCTTTCCTTACTATTATTCTGGTAATAGTTCTGGTAGCACTGATCAAATACACCAAAATCGGTATGGCAATGCGTGCTGCTTCCAAGGATTTTGAAACATCTCAGCTTATGGGTATCAAGATCAACTCAGTTATCAGTATGACATTTATTATTGGTTCTTTCCTTGCAGCAGTAGGAAGTCTTCTGTTCTTTACAAATTATACAGGTGTTACACCGACCGTAGGTGCAATGCCGGGACTTAAAGCGTTCGTAGCTGCTGTATTTGGGGGAATCGGTTCTATTCCCGGGGCAGTGATCGGTGCGTTTATTATCGGTATCTGCGAAAATATCATCAAGGGAATGGGCTGGACCACATTCTCAGATGCTTTTACATTTGCACTTTTAATTATTGTTCTGATTGCGAAACCTACCGGTCTTTTCGGTGAAAAAGCAACAGACAAAGTATGACAGAGGAGGCGTTATCATGACAAAGAAAAAAACGGCAATCATAAACGTTTCCCTGATTGTGGCGTTACTGGTTGTTTTGTATATTATGGAACATATACTTCCGTCCACTGCAATGATCTTCACTGTACTTAAAAAAGGTGCGATCTATGCACTGGTTGCAGTTTCCATGAACCTTCTGAACGGATTTACAGGGCTGTTCTCACTTGGACAGGCAGGATTTATGCTCCTTGGTGCCTATACATATGGTATTCTGACTATTCCTGTAGATCAGAGAGAGTTTGTTTATCAGTATTTTGACGGCGGCATCGTACAGTTTGCTGTTCCTATGTGGGTTGCGCTGATCGCAGCTGGTGTGGTTGCAGCAGTTTTTGCTTATCTGATCGGACTTCCTGTACTTCGTCTGAAAAGTGATTATCTTGCAATTGCAACACTTGGTTTTGCGGAAATCATCCGTGCCGTGTTCCAGTGGGACAAGATTGGTCCTCTTACAAACGGATCCAACCTTCTGAGAAGTTATCCTACCTTTAAGAGCGTTATTTTTCCGTTCGTGGTGTCCGGGATCTGTATTGCACTTATCGTTATGCTGATCAATTCTACCTATGGACGTGCATTCAAGGCAATCCGTGATGATGAGATCGCAGCAGAGGCTATGGGTATCAACCTTGCTCATCATAAAAGAATGGCATTTACCATCAGTTCTTTCTTTGCAGGAATTTCCGGTGCGCTGCTTGCCATGTATCAGACAACAATCCAGGCATCCATGTTCAAATCAGCAATGACTTATGAAATCCTTCTGATCGTAGTTATCGGTGGTATTGGATCTGTAACAGGAAGCTGCATCAGTTCTTTCCTGTTTATCATCTTTTCTGAGTGGATCTTACGATTCCTGGATAATGACACTTATATAGGAAGTTTTCATGTGCCGCTCCTTCGTTCCGGTTTCCGTAAAGTTGTTTTTTCCTTTATTATCATGATCATTGTGCTGTTTTTCCGACAGGGCATCATGGGTACAAAGGAATTCTCAGTACAGGGAATCATTAATTTCTTTACCGGAAAATCCAGAAAAAAGAAAGCAGTGAAAGGAGGAGACTCCAATGAGTGAAAATGTACTGAAAGTTGAAAATGCGACCATGCAGTTTGGCGGAGTTATTGCCGTTGACAATATGAATATCGAAGTCAACAAAGGTGAGATTGTTTCTCTGATCGGACCGAATGGCGCCGGTAAGACAACAGCGTTCAACGTTATTACAGGTGTGTATGCACCAACTAACGGAGCTGTATATTTTAATGGAAAGAAAATAATTGAAAATCATCCTCATGGAAAAATGAAAAAACTCTATCAGGGTGAAAATGACGGAAAATATACTTCCGTGATCGCACCTACTCCGGATAAGATCACGAAACTTGGTATTGCAAGAACTTTCCAGAATATTCGTCTGTTCAAAAGCCAGACTGTATTTGAAAATATTCTCATTGCAAAACATTTAAGAAGAACAAGTAATCTTTTTACAGCTGCTTTTCACCTGAATGGCAAAGAAGAAGCTCAGATGTGTGCAGAAGCAGAAGAACTGCTTCATATCCTGGAACTGGATGATGTCCGTGATGAACTTGCGACATCTCTTCCTTATGGTAAACAGCGAAGACTGGAGATTGCCAGAGCGCTGGCTACGAAGCCGGAGCTCCTTCTTCTGGATGAACCTGCGGCCGGTATGAATCCTCAGGAAACGGATGAGCTGACTGCTTTTATTGCAAAGATCCGTGATGACTTCGGACTTACAATTTTTATGATCGAACATCACATGGATCTGGTAATGGAGATTTCCGACAGAATTTATGTGCTTGATTTCGGTAAGCCGATCGCAGCAGGAACTCCGGAAGAAATTCAGAATAATCCGAGAGTAATCGAAGCATATCTTGGAGGTGCCATAGATGAGTAATATATTGGAAATAAAAGATCTGAATGTATCTTATGGCGGAATTAAAGCTGTCAAAAACATCAGCTTTGAAGTTCCGAAGGGAGAGGTTGTCACTCTGATCGGTGCCAACGGTGCAGGAAAAAGCTCCACACTTCGTTCTATTGTAGGTCTTGTGAAACCTGCTTCAGGAAGTATTCTTCTTAATGGAGAGGAAATTGCAGGAAAGACACCTGAGCAGATTGTTTCAAAGGGTATCACTCTTGTTCCTGAGGGTCGTCGTGTGTTTGCCGATCTGACTGTTCTTGAAAACCTCAAGATCGGAGCTTATATGCGTAAAGATAATCTGGATGATGACCTGAACTGGTGTTATGATCTGTTCCCCAGACTGAAGGAACGTCACTGGCAGCTGGCAGGTACTCTTTCCGGTGGTGAGCAGCAGATGCTTGCGATCGCAAGAGCCCTGATGAGCAGACCGGAGATCATCATGATGGATGAGCCGTCTCTGGGACTTGCACCTATTATTGTTAAGGGTGTGTTTGATATTATCCGTGAGATCAACAAGCAGGGCAAAACCATCCTTCTTGTTGAGCAGAATGCAAATATGGCTCTTCGCGCTGCTGATCATGGATATGTTATGGAAACTGGAAGGATTACACTGTCCGGTACGGGTGCGGAGCTGGCTGAGGATGAATCCGTGAAGGCGGCTTATCTCGGAAAAGCCAAGACAAAAGGTGTAAGATAGGATAAAGGATTCCCGGTGATGGCCGGGAGGTAAAGATCGAACTCTGGTGAAGGTGAGTATTGATTTTTGTGTATTATCATCTGGTTCTGACTCAGTTCAGAACTTCTAAGGTACCAAGACATACAGAACTTTGCTAAAGGCGATACAGAAAACGTCAAACTCACCGCTTCGCGGTTCAGACAATCCGTTTTCTGCATCAACGCAAAAACCTGTCTGTCAGGAACCTTGACGAAGTTCTTCAGGCGAGTCCGCACCAGATGATAATCACAAAAATCCTCCCCTTCACTCAGAGTTCTTCTTTTGTCCCGGCATGCACCGTACTTTATCTGTAGGTGGCGGCGAAGCCGCGGAGCCGCGGAGCGCAGCGAGTGAACAGACCGCCGGCGGCCTGGCACAGTGGAATGTGTGAAGAGAATAATTTGTGACGGGATATATGAAAACTGTAAGCATATGATGCTGGTATATTCCGATGTACAGCCTGAAATGGATACGAATAACAGAGTTGCGGGGATGCTGCTGAAAATTTCGTCGGTGAGATTTGTGCTAGCTGATGCCACTGAGCCGCTGTTTGAGCCGTAAGGCGAGTTGCAGGCGAATGGCATCAAATAAGCGCACGAATCGAACCAGAAATTGATGCGGTATCCCTGCAACCTGTTATTCTGTATTCACTATCAGGCGTCACATATCAGGTAATCTGTTATTCTGTATTCACTATCAGGCGTCATAAAATAGCATACAAAATAGCATACAAAATATCCCGAAAAGACTTGACGCAACACATGCACTGTGATAAAATGGACAAGCGACATGGAAGTTAGGTCTTTTTTTTATGCTCAAAAAACAAAAAAAGACTCACGCAAATGAAAACACTGGAGGTGGAAGTTGTGCGCGTTAAGATTACATTAGCATGTACGGAGTGCAAGCAGCGTAACTACAATATGACCAAGGAGAAAAAGAATCATCCTGAGCGTCTTGAAACAAAAAAATATTGTAAGTTCTGTCGTAGACATACTCTGCACAAGGAAACGAAGTAATCACGAAATTGTGAGGTAGACTATGCAAGAGAAAGAAAAGGCTGCTGGCAAGGGTCAGAAGAAAAACTGGTTTCAGGGAGTTCAGTCAGAATTCAAGAAGATTGTCTGGGTAGACAGACCTACACTGGTAAAACAGACAATAGCTGTAGTAATCATTACAGTTATTCTTGCTGTGATCATCAGCGTTATGGACTCAGCTATTCTGGAAGGTATTAATCTTTTAATGAAATAAGGATAACGGTGATTGTATGTCAGAAGCAAAATGGTATGTTGTTCACACCTATTCAGGGTATGAGAACAAAGTAAAAGCCAACATTGAAAAAACAATCGAAAACAGACACCTGGAAGACCAGATTCTGGAGGTTCGCGTTCCATTGCAGGATGTAGTGGAAATGAGAAACGGAGCTGCCAAACAGGTCCAGAAAAAAATGTTTCCGGGATATGTGCTTCTCAACATGGTCATGAATGATGATACCTGGTATGTAGTACGTAATACCCGAGGCGTAACCGGATTCGTAGGTCCGGGATCCAAACCGGTCCCGCTTACAGAAGAAGAAATGCTTCCGTTAGGTATTAAGGACGAAAACATTCAGGTTGATTTTGCAGAAGGCGATATGGTAGTAGTTACAGGCGGAGCCTGGAAAGATACTGCCGGTGTTGTTACTGCAATTAACACTCAGAAGCAGATGGTTACTATCAATGTTGAATTGTTTGGTCGCGAAACACCTGTAGAAATAAGTTTCGCAGAAATTAAGAAAGCATAATATAACATGCACGTGGGAGGGAAGAACCCCCGCCAATACCACATAGGAGGTGCCGAAAAATGGCAAAGAAAGTAACAGGATATATTAAATTACAGATTCCGGCTGGTAAAGCAACTCCAGCACCACCGGTTGGTCCGGCTCTTGGACAGCATGGTGTAAACATTGTACAGTTCACAAAAGAGTTTAATGCAAGAACAGCAGATCAGGGAGATCTTATCATTCCTGTAGTTATCACTGTTTACGCAGACAGAAGTTTCAGCTTCATAACCAAAACTCCGCCGGCTGCAGTACTTCTTAAAAAAGCTGCAAACATCAAATCTGGTTCCGGCGTACCGAACAAGACTAAAGTTGCAAAAGTAACAAAAGCTCAGGTTCAGGAAATCGCTGAACTGAAAATGAAAGATTTAAATGCAGCATCCCTTGAAGCAGCTATGAGCATGATCGCTGGTACTGCAAGAAGTATGGGAATCGAAGTCGTAGATTAATAAAAAGAAGTGAAGTGGGAGGGAAATTCCCGCAATTACCACAGGAGGTTATAGAAATGAAACACGGAAAGAAATACGTGGAAGCTGCAAAAGCAGTAGACCGCGCAACATTATATGATACAGCAGAGGCTATCAGCCTTGTAAAAAAATCCGCAGTTGCTAAATTTGACGAAACTATCGAAGTTCATATCCGTACAGGCTGCGATGGACGTCATGCAGATCAGCAGATTCGTGGAGCAGTAGTTCTGCCACACGGAACTGGTAAAAAAGTTCGTGTTCTTGTATTTGCAAGAGACGCAAAAGCTGAAGAAGCAAAAGCAGCTGGTGCTGAATTCGTTGGAGCAGAAGATCTGATTCCGAAGATCCAGAACGAAGGATGGCTGGATTTTGACGTTGTTGTTGCTACACCAGACATGATGGGCGTTGTAGGACGTCTGGGTCGTGTACTTGGACCAAAAGGTCTCATGCCGAACCCGAAAGCTGGTACTGTAACTATGGATGTTACAAAAGCAGTTAACGAAATCAAAGCTGGTAAGATCGAGTATCGTCTTGACAAAACAAATATCATTCATGTTCCGGTAGGTAAAGCTTCCTTTACTGAAGAACAGTTAAGCGACAACTTCCAGACGCTTATTGAGGCTATTCTGAAGGTTAGACCGAGCACTCTTAAAGGACAGTATTTAAGAAGTGTTACTCTGACACCAACTATGGGACCTGGAGTAAAGGTTAATCCTGCAAAATTAGGCTAATATATGAAAACGAAAAGGGTATCCTGTTTTGGGATACCCTTTTTTACTATTGAGGGAGAAAATTATGAGAAGGACGAAGAGACTCTTTGTAATACTGCTCTGTATGCTCATTATGACCATAACTGTGACAGGCGAACCTGCAATGGCAGCCAAAACAATATCTTCGAAGGCTTCAACAGTTAAAAAAACTGCAAAACCTCCACAGAATGGCTGGTATACTTACAGCAAAAACAAAAAAAGATATTATCGTGATGGCAAATATCTGAAGGGCTATCAGAAGATCGGAAACAATTATTATCTTTTCAATAAAAAAGGCACTCAGCAAAAAAAGGATTACAAATATCATGGTGTGCTGTATTATATTGATACAAAAGGCAGGGTTCAGGCTTATAAAAAGGGAAAATCCTATTACAAAGTTACAGGAAAGCGCATAAGCAAAAATAAAGCAGAAGTTTTTCGTGCCGAGCATAACGCAGAGGTTATTGTAGCGAGGATCACCAACAAAAGAATGTCACGCTCACAGAAACTTCTGGCATGTTTTAAATGGGTCATAAAGAAACCATATCATACGTGGAGACGTTTTGATCAGAGCGGCCGCGTGTGGTACGCAGTGTATGCAAATGATCATTTTGAGCGTGGCCGAGGTAATTGCCATGCAGATGCAGCTGCATTTGCATATCTTGCAAAAGCACTCGGATACAAAAACGTTTATGTATGTGAAGATACCGTAAGAACGAATAATTCTGCACATGGCTGGTGTGAGATCAATGGTTTGGTATATGATCCGCTCTTTGCAGAGGCAAAAAGTTTCAGCGGAAATTACGGAGTTACTCACAGAGTATATCCACTGTCAACAGTATACCGTAAAAAGATAGCGTAGTAATACCAGGTAGAATTGTGGGAGTGCTTCGCACGAAACAATTCGTAGGTATTATATATATCAGTAAATTACATCATGTAAAAAGAAGGAAACAGTATGGCGGACAAGAGGCGGAAAAGAACTTCGGAAACGGCAAACAGAACAAGAAAAACTGGTTCTTCGCGTGAGAACAATGCGGGCAGAAGAACACGGGCACGCAGAAAAAAAGAAAACAACCGTTCGAAACTGGTTGCATGCATTATAGCTGAAATACTTGTGATCGCAGCGCTTGTGATTGCAATGGCAAGCAGATTTGGAATTGGAACTGAGTTTACAGAATGGCTGGCGCAGCTTCGTAAACCTGTTGTACAGGAACTGGATCTCAGTGGGATCAACAGTTCTACGGCAGTTCTGATGCAGGCGCGGGGCGGCAAAGTCATAGGTGAGATCAATGGAGATCAGCAGATGTATCCGGCATCTATGACAAAGATCATGACTGCAATTGTTGCTATTGAGAAGTTGGGTGACCTGGATCAGGAGATTACTCTGACAAATGAGATGGTCGCAGGACTGGCTGAACAGAATGCAATGCAGGCAGGTTTTCAGCCAGGTGAGACTGTAAGAGCTATAGATCTTCTATATGGAGTTCTGCTTCCGTCAGGTGCAGAATGCTGTATTGCACTTGCTGATACGGTAGCTGGTTCAGAGGAGGCGTTTGTAGAACTGATGAACAAAAAAGCAGCGAAGCTTGGGATGGATAACACACACTTCTGTGATACTACAGGACTTCATGATCCAAACCATTACAGTACAGCGAAGGATATTGCGGTTCTGCTGAAGTATGCCATCAAAAATGATACATTCCGTGAAATCATCGAAAGTCCGTGGCATTCCACACCCGGCACGAATGTTCATCCGGATGGGATTACATTTTACAGTACAATGTTAAAAAATCTTTCCGATACAACTGTAACAGACGGACAAATACTTGGTGGAAAGACCGGCTACACAGGTGAGGCAGGACACTGTCTGGCAAGTTTTGCTGAAATTGACGGACTGGAATATATTCTGGTAACAGGAGGTGCAGCTGGCACAGGAATTCCGCATATAAATGATGCAGTGACAATTTATAATCGACTGGGTGAAGCGGCACTGGCATTAAATAATAACTAATGTTATAATGCAGAAAAACAGATGTTAATATCAGAAAGTGGACAGAGTAAAAAGGGAATCGGTGTGTGCCGGTTCCCTTACTGGTTTCAGAACAAGGTTTCTTCATTTTCATCAAAAAGTTTATCATTGATCTCAAACAGATTCAGCTTATGCTGCAATCCGTAATATATGATCGCATCCCGTTTCAGTTTTGGATAGAGCTGAGCCATTCCGCAGAGTTTCAGAAGTTCCTGTGTTTCTTCAACATTCGCTTCGAGACCGTAACACAGACACAGCAGCCGGTTTCTGGAAGGATTACGGCGGCCGGCAAAAATCTGGTGCAGATAAATCTCGCTCATACATGACTGCTTGGCAAGAGTTGCCTTGGAAATATTCTTTTTTTCAAACAGAAGATTCAGTAATTCAGCAGTACTTTTGTTTACAAACTGATTTTGATTCTGAGAAAGAAATCGAGTCAGATCCGGTGAGTCCATAAGTTCCTGCTGTAAATTATCTGTTTCTTTTTTTTTCATATTTCGCACCTTTACAAGAATTTTTTTATAAGTTAAAATAAATTTAACAATACATATAAATTTAAATGTACTATAAATTGTATTGAAAAACAATATGCACACTGCATAGAGATAGGAATGAGAAAAATATGGATATTTATGACAATCTTCTGGAAGTATTGCATCATGAATATGATAATATCAAGCTTTTGAAGAAAAGTGAACGGGGTGAAACCTCTCTTGTACGTCATAGAGATAGTGGAACCCCTTATATTTTTAAGCATTTTTATGGAAACAGTGAAGTTTATCAGAAACTTCTGCCTGTTTCCTGTCCGAATCTGCCGCAAATTATGGAGGTAGGAGAAAAAGAAGGAAAAGTTGCTCTGCTGGAAGAATATGTGAAGGGTGATAATCTGGGTGAGATTCTGGAAGGAAGTCTTCTTACGACAGAGGAGGCAAAACAGATTGTTCAGCAGTTATGTTCGGCTCTGTGGGTACTTCATTCCAGGGGAATAGTACACAGAGATGTGAAGCCGGATAATATTATCATAAGAGGAAATGAAGCAGTTCTGATCGATTTTGATGCGTCCAGAATCCACAAAAGCGAAAATCAGGAGGATACACAGATTCTTGGAACAACCGGGTTTGCAGCACCGGAACAATACGGACTTTCTCAATCTGATGCACGTGCGGATATTTATGCAGTGGGCGTTCTTTTGAATGTCATGCTGACAGGTGAGCATCCTTCAGGGAAACTTGCAAGTGGCAGAATGGGGCGGATCGTACAGCGCTGTACGATGGTAAATCCAGCCAAAAGATACAAAAATATTCTTCATCTGAGTGAAGTTTTATAAGGGGAAAATAATGAGCAAAAAATGTGTGAAATGTGGACAGCCACTTCCTGATAATGCATCTTTCTGTCCGCACTGCACAGCAGTACAGACTGAAAAACAGGAAATAAAAACACCAAGAAAATGGAAAAAGAAAGCACTGGCAGCAGTGTCCGTACTGGTGATTCTGGCAGTCATTGGAATTGCATTTTCCATGTATCACAGACCGCAGACATATGAAGGCGGAGCCCAGGTTGTTTATAAGGACAAGGATAAATCATACAAGGTCCTGCTGACTTTTTCCGAGCAAGACGGCATGACAGGACATGCACAGGGGGAACGTACAGATAAACTGTCAGAAGGAATGGACAGTGCACTTCCATGTATGCTGTATGTTCTGAATGAGGATACAGGAGAACTGGCAGTGGAAGAATTTTCTCAGAAAGTAGAGTCCTGCCAGATGGATACCGAACCGCAGGAAAATTCGCAGAAGATGGAATATATAGAGCCGGTTTACAGTAAAAGTTTTCCAAATGCAGCATATGTTTCAGATGTTTATTTTACTTCTGACAGTGGAACAAATGATATTAAATGGAAACTGACCATGAAAAATGGGGACACCATTTTTCTGAGTACACGACTTACCGTTGAAAAGAGGCCGGCAGTTACATATTATTCAGAAGATACACCGATGGAAACGACAGAAGAACTGAATGAACTGCTGGCTTCTATTGAGGAAGAGATTCCTTCTGATACACCGGTTTATCTGCATCTTCCGCCAGTAACTTATGACGGAGATATTACTTTTGGAAATCATGTATGGGGAATTTACGGAAGCAAAGACGGCGATTCTGAGACAACTTTTACCGGAACAGTCAGTATGAAAGGCCTCAATGGAAATTATGCCGATCTGGCCGGAATTCGTTTTGAGGGTGAATCTGGAACCGGGTTGAATGCCTATTGTTACGTGATACTTTCGGAGTGCAGTTTCAGTGGCTGGGACACTGCCGCCATAGCGCAGAACGGGGCATGGATCAGAGCATGTGACTGTAGTTTTACAGATAATACTGTTGGGCTGAAATTTAATACAAGCTCAGCTTATGGTTCCAGTCCTAATTATCTGAATAATATATTTACCGGAAATGGAACAGCAGTCTGCATAGACAGTCTGCCCGGTGACGAAATCCTTGATTTTGCAGGAAGTACATTCTCCGGAAATGACACTGATATCGAGAACAGGGCAGACCATCCGATAGACACAGCGAAAGCAACATTTGAATAACAGTAAAAAGTCATGATACACCAACAGGCTCCTGCATATGCGGGAGCCTGTTGGTGTATTGATATCTTTTAATTTTTCTAATGCTGCGTCAGCGCGTTGTTTTCTCTTTTTGTATTTCTTCAGGCGCATTTCCATAAATAGTATCTACCATTTCTTCGGAAACTTTTTGAACTCTGCAAGATCTTCTGCAGACTGTATTTTGTTGATCAACATCACCAGAGACATCTCGTCGTTTTTTTATTAAAGTGAAAAACTATGCCGTCAGTTAATTGTGAAAAATCTGTGAGTACGTTATAATAACAAATTAAACTGACGAAAAAGAATATGAAGGGAATGGGGTACTATATGAAACGAAGGAAACTTGCGATGCTCCTTGCAATCGCCATGGTCACTTCCAGCGTGACGACTCCGATGGAGACAATTTATGCGGCAGATGACCTGCAGATTCAGGGGGAGGAATTTACAGATTCAGCTGCTGAAGTTGAAGATGAAAATACAGATATTACAGAAGAAACAGAAGATTTTTCAGCAGATGGTTCATATGCAGAGGGATTTGAAGAAAGTGCTTCTGATGCGAATGAAGTCAGTGTGGAAGCAGAACCGGAAGAGACAGATCCTGCAGAAACAGAAGAAGTTGAGGTCAGCGAAGAAGAATCAGATGTGTCTGCTGAAGAAGAATTTTCCGATGGGGAGATGGCAGCAGCCGGTGCCAGTCAGGAAGTAGTTGAGAGCGGTTTTTGCGGAGCTGTATATGGAACAGGAGAGAATTATGAAGACGTTTCCTATACCTTATATGCAGATGGCAGACTGATTATCGAAGGAACCGGAGTGATCAGTACAGAAAATTTCGCGGGAAAAAAGGAAATCAAGTCTGTTGAGATAGAAGAGGGAATTACCGGAATTGCCAGATCTACATTTATAGCGTGTGAGAATCTGACAAGTGTGAAATTACCTGAGAGTATGACAAAAATAAGTGCATATGCATTTCGACTTTGTACAAATTTGACCAGTATCAATATTCCATCAGGAGTGACAGACATAGGAGAAAATGCACTTATGGAGTGTCCGGAACTGGAAAGTATTGAACTTCCATCAGGTCTGACTACTATAAGTCAGCATCTGTTCCAGGGCTGTAAGAAACTGAGCAGTATTGTCATTCCATCAGGAGTGACCACTATAGAGCCGTATGCATTTACTGACTGCGAAAGCCTGATCAAGGTTGAAGGTGCTTCTGCAGTGACGAGCATAGGAGAATATGCTTTCTGGAACTGTACAAGTCTGAATACTATGTCATGGCCTTCCGGTCTGAACAGTATTGGATACCGTGCATTTAAGAATTGTAAGTTCAGAAAACTGACATTACCGGATAATGTAAAAGAAACAGGAGAAGAGGCTTTTGCTCAGAATGCAGACCTTCGAAGTGTCGTACTTCCTGCCGGACTTGAGACAGTAGGTGTCGGTATGTTTTCAGAATGCGGGAGACTGAACAGTGTGATGTTACCGGACAGCATTACCATAATTGGAAACAAGGCATTTTACTGGTGTACAAGTCTGACAAAAATAGAATTGCCAAAGGATCTGACGACAATTGGAGACAATGCATTTGAGTCTGCGAGTATTACAGATTTCAGTCTGCCGGAAGGATTAAAAAGCATAGGTAAGAATGCATTCAGCGACACAGTGTTTACAGAAATTGTACTGCCGGAAGAACTGAATACTCTTGGTGCAGGAGCCTTTTCGGGAAACAGACACCTGGAAAGCATCGTTATTCCGAAGAACATTACGAAGCTTGATGGCACGTTTAGTGGAGGCAGCGGACTGAAATCCGTAACTCTGCCGGAAGGATTAGTTGAGATCAATGGCGCTTTTTCCGGCTGTACGAGTCTGGAAACAATTACGTTACCGGCTAGTGTGACTACAATTGGTGAGCAGGCTTTTTATGACAGCGGGTTACGTAATGTAGAGCTGCCGGAGAATCTCACTTCTATCGGATATGAAGCTTTCGCAGGCTGCAATTTTGATAACATTACTTTGCCAGAGAAACTGGAAGATGTTGATACAAATGCTTTTAGCGGAAACTATATATATGGAATTTATATTCCGGGAACAAATGTCAATTTTGAAACGAATGCCATTGTAAAAAATAATCATCTGGTTATCATTGGTGAAGCCGGTTCTACAGCGGAAACATATGCTAAAGACAATGATATTTATTTCCATAATGTTGCAGACACACCGGCATATCAGGAGGCAACAGAGTCTACCTGTGTAAAGGAAGGAAATATAGAATACTGGCACTGTGATGTATGTGGACAGGATTTCAGCAATGCAGAAGGAACAAAAGTAGCAACTTATATAAAAGTTCGAAAACTGCCTCATGATAAAGAGTTTGTTCAAGGGACATTACCTACTTGTACAGAAAATGGAGTTAAAGCTCATTTCTACTGTAAAAAATGTCAGAAAAATTATGAAAATTCAATTAATTCCGACAACACGGAAGCCACAGATCTTACAATTCCTGCAAAAGGTCATACAGAGGTAAAAGCTGAAGCTATTGAGCCCTCTTGTTCTGAAGAGGGAAGAACGGAGGGAAGTTACTGTTCAACTTGTGGTGCAGTGATAAAAGAACAGGAAATAATCCCGAAGACAGCTCACGGACCGATTAAACATATTGAGGGTGTGGAAGCGACCTGTACAACAGCTGGAATAGTGGATCATTATAAATGCGAGACATGCGGAGGACTTTTCGCAGACAGTTCCTGTACAGATGCTTCGCAGATCTCGAACACAGAGATTCTGGCGAAAGGTCATACAGAGGTGATCGATGAGGCTGTGGAGGCTGGCTGTACTACAGAAGGAAAGACTGCAGGAAGCCATTGTTCCGTATGTGGGATAGTGCTGAAAGCGCAGGAGACAGTTATGCCACAGGGGCATGACATGGAAGAAAGAATAACCAAGGAACCCACCTGTACAGAAGATGGAGAAGTTATTGATACCTGCAAAAGATGTGGCATATCTGATCAACGTACAATCCCGGCAACAGGACATATGGTAGTCGAAGACAAAGCAGTTGAATCAACCTGCACGACCGAAGGAAAAACAGCAGGAAGTCACTGCTCCGTATGTGGTACAGTGCTGAAAGCGCAGGAGACAGTGGCAGCAAAAGGACACAACTGGGAAGAAAACGAAATAATCAAAAAAGCCACCTGTACAGAAGATGGAAAGAACAGCTATACTTGTAGCAGATGTGGAGCTTCCGAGGAACGTACAGTTAAAGCAAAAGGCCATACAGAAGTAACGGATGCAGCAATAGAGGCAGGCTGTGAAACCGAAGGAAAAACAGCAGGAAGTCACTGCTCCGTATGTGGTACCGTACTGAAAGCTCAGGAGACAGTGGCAGCAAAAGGACATACAGTTGTGACGCTTGATGGAACAGAAGCTACATGTGAAGCAGCAGGAAGAACAGCAGGAAGTTATTGCACAGCATGTAATAAAATATTAAAGAAACAGGAAGTAATTCCAGCATTAGGTCATGACTGGGTAGATGTTGTCACGGAATCCACCTGCACAGAAGATGGAAGAAAAACTTCGACCTGCAGCAGATGTGGAGAGACCAAAGAAGAAACAATTCCTGCAAAGGGTCATGGACCGATCAAATATCATCCCGCAGTAGAGCCAACCTGTACAGAGGAAGGCAACATAGAGTTCTGGAGTTGCGAAACCTGTGGATTATATTTTGCAGATGCTTCTGCTGAAACAGCGATTGCAACTTCAAATATTCCTGCACTTGGCCATGCATGGGATGAAGGAAAAACAACTAAGGAAGTAACCTGCACAGAAGATGGAAAGCAAACTTTTACCTGCAGCAGATGTGGAGCTTCCGAAGAACGCACAGTTAAAGCAAAAGGTCATACAGAAGTAACAGATATAGCTGTGGATCCAGGCTGTGAAACTGAAGGAAAGACAGAAGGAACTCATTGTTCTACATGCGGTGAAGTACTGAAAAAACAGGAAATACTTCCGGCAACTGGTCATAACTGGAACTATGTACGCATGAATAAGGAGGCAACCTGCACAGAAGATGGAGTGGCTTTTTATGCCTGCAGTAAGTGCGGAGAAGGAAAGCAGGAGAAAGTGCCTGCGACAGGGCATAAGGAGGCTGTTATTAAAGCAGTAGATGCCACCTGCATGACCACTGGACAAAAAGCAGGTACTTATTGTACTGTTTGCGATAAAGTGCTGAAAGTGCCTGAGATAATTCCTGCATTGGGTCATGACTTTGATGAAGGAGAGGTAACTCAGAAAGCCACCTGCACAGAGCAAGGCCGGAAACGTTTTACCTGTAAGAGGTGCAGATATTCAGAAGACAGAATAATTGATGCATCAGGTCATGATTTGAAACATGTAGATGCGAAAGCCGTGACCTGTACGGAAAATGGAAATGTTGAGTACTGGCATTGTGAAAGATGTGACAGGAATTTTGCAGATAATTCTGAAAATCCTTGGGAGATCAAAGACGTTGTAATTCAGGCGAAAGGCCATACAGTGGTAACGGATATGGCAGTAGCTGCAACCTGTACGGAAGCCGGGAAGACAGTGGGAGGTCATTGTTCTGTATGTAATACAGTGCTGAAAGAGCAGCGTGTAATCCCTGCATTGGGACATGACTGGGACGAAGGAAGAATCACTAAAGAAGCTACATGTACAGAGGATGGAATAAAACTCTTCAGGTGCAACAGATGTGGAATAGGCGATGGTAAGACTCTTCCGGCAACCGGTCATGAAATGACATTTGTAGAAGCAAAAGAAGCCACTTGTATAGAGGACGGAAACATTGAGCACTGGCATTGCGAGAAATGTGGTAAGAATTACGACAATGAATCCGAAATGAATGATGAGGAACTTGAAGATGTTGTAATCGCTGCAATTGGTCATAAAGAAGTAATTGACGAGGCAGTAGAAGCCACCTGTACAGAGCCAGGAAAGACAGAGGGAAGTCATTGTTCTGTATGTGATGCAGTAGTGAAAGAGCAGGAAGAAATCCCTGCATTAGGTCATGAACTGACCCATGTAGAAGCAAAAGACGCCACCTGTACAGAAGCTGGAAATGTTGAGTACTGGACATGTGAGAGATGCCAGAAGAATTTCAGTGATGAAGCAGGAACGGAAGAAGCAGAAGAAATAACAATTGCAAAACTTGGTCATGAACTGACCCATGTGGAAGCGAAAGCCGCAACCTGTACAGAAGCTGGAAATGTTGAGTACTGGACATGTGAGAGATGTGGTAAGAACTATGAGAATGCCTCAGAGGAAGCCATAGAGGTTGAGAACACCGTGGTCTCGGCAACTGGCCACACAGAAGTGAAAGATGCCGCCGTAGCCGCCACCTGCACAACAGCGGGAAAAACAGAAGGAAGTCATTGTTCAGTATGTAACGCAGTATTAAAGGCTCAGCATACAATTTCTGCGACAAGTCACACAGTGGTAAAATGTTGTCCGGCAAATTAAATGATGTCCCATACGGCAGATTATTTCGCACCGATTTTGGATTTCTACAGATGTGTCAGTCACTTTAAAAGTAACTGTTTCTGCGAATTGTTT
>NZ_JBQHUL010000024.1:0-55975 GCF_052065235.1 Blautia sp. HCP28S3_G10
TGTATCATAGGACATTCCAGGAGTACTTCCTGCTTTTTCTGTGATATTGTACTCATAAGTTTTTCCGGCTTCCGTATATGTGATCTGACCAAATGTTCCTGTCTCACCGTTAGCTACAGATACCGTCTTGCCAGATTCATCTTTCGGCATCGGTGCGCCCTCTGTCACAGGTGTAAGCTCAAATTTGTACGTTTCTTCAGGATCAAAACCTTCCTCACCAGATACTTTTTTCTCAACAGAGAAGGCTGTGGATACCTTTGGCTGCTCATATGTGTTCGTTACGGTCAGACTCGTTGCTCCCCCTGTTCCATAATCCACTGCTGTGCTCAAGTTTCCGTCTGCATCTGCACTTACTGTTACCGTTACTTCATGTGGTGTTCCATCATAGGTCATTCCTGGGATCTTATTCTCCGGTACTGTTTCTGTGATGGTGTACTTGTATTTTCCGGCTTCTGTGTACTTAATGCTTCCAAAACTTCTGGCTTCTCCTCCTGCTGTTACTGTTACCTCGTTTCCGGTTCCTTCCGGCATCGGAGTGTCTGCTTTTTCACCTGCAAGTACGAAAGTAAACTTATCATTTCCTTTATAGCTTCCTGCTGGTGTTGCGTCTACTGCCTTGCTTACACTTAAGACTGCTGTCGTTTCCGGTTTCTCTTCTTCCTTCTTATTAGATATCAGAATCTCTCCCCAGTTTTCCTGTGAGGCAACAATTTCAGCAGCTTTTAACTGCTTCTCAAAATTAGTAACATCATTACCGCCAACATAGAAATAATGTCTTGTTTTATCAGTTATATAACCCTCCGGCGCACTGATTTCTTCATAATAATACAGAGTATCTGTAAGAATTGTACCATCGCCATTTTCTTTACCAAATGATACATAACCATTTTTATCAGAAATTTCTTCTACCGGGTCACCATCTGCTTCAAAAATCTGCCTGTCGGCATTATATTTCATTTTCTGAAGTCTAAATGTTGCTCCCTGCAGATTTTTTGTTTCATCTTCTTCAGCAATCTTGTGAAGATTCATCACACCGCTGGTTCCACCTGCTCCGGCACTTGTATCTTGGATTGTTATCTTATATTTGTTTGTACTGTGAATAGTTACCTTTCCGCTTAAATATGCAGTATTAGTAACCTCTATATTCTGTCCCTGGGTTCCATTTACTTTAACACGATATGTTAATACAATGTGCTTTTTATCTGGAATCTTTACAGTAATTGTTCTGTTTGAATATTTATGGGATACTTTAATCTCTGTTCCATTTTCTGTGGTTTCTAATGAATCAGGCACATATGCACAGCTTTCTGGAATAGCATCTGTCAATTCAAGATCTTCACCATCGTTCAAAGTATCAGCATTTGGATTTATATCTATAGTATAAATGATTAAATTATCTTTTTGACTACTTGTCTTCGTTATGGTATTTCCACTTTCCTTAATAGTGACCGCTCCATCAGCAATATTTCCGTCTGCATCACCATAAGAAGCTTTATTTGTAAATTCGACATCTCCTTTTCCATCCATATACCCGTCTTTTATCTGGGTATAATATGTGAAGATAATAACTTTCTTTCCGATGCCTTTAAATGTGGCAGAAATAATTCCATCTTTTACAGAATAAATACCTGCTGCATCTGTATTTGCCGAATAATATATCGTATCAACATATCCATACTTTGGTGTATGACCTTCATCTGTAACAAATTCCATACCTTCTGGCAGAATATCAGAGAAAAATACCAGCTGATCAGTTCCGTAATCCATAGCAGGATTTTGACCATCGCTGTTGACATTTAACCTGACAGTCCATTCATACAGATTATCACTAACTTTCTTTCCCTCTTTTTGAAGCACCCCAAATCTTTTTACATATGTAAACTGATCAGAAGCATTATCTTTTTTGTCTTTTCCATCACATTTCCATGTTAATCCGGCATTGTTTCTTACCAGCATGGAACTGTTATTTATCATATCTCCGAATGTAACCGCTGTATAATGAATCATTATTACATCAGAAACCGGTTCGGTCAGATTGATTACCCAATAAGCATAATATCCAGGTTTTACTTCATATGGATTAGCACCCAATGTATAGGAAATCTCTTTGCCATCTTTATCTGTTATCGTAATAGAATCTGCCTTTACTCCTGTAGCATTTTCCAGATAAGGCATTCCTTCTATATTTTGTCTGAGGAATTCATCAATCAGCTGCACCTTGTCAATAGTTTTTCCCTGTGGATCTATTGTCAGTGTCCACTCAGATATAGCATTTTCCCCATCATATGTGACATTGTCTACTGTTTTTGTCAATGTTCCAGGTGTATATCCTGTATCGCCACTTTCCCACTTGGATGTTCCCTCAGCCGATTTCGGTTCTTCACCCTCAGGAGTAAATGTTCCTTTATTCTTATATTCTTTCGTATCTTCCGGTGTTTCAACATCATCTTTTAATGTAGTTGTATACTCAATAGAATATGAAGGAACATTCTGTGCATTCGTATAAGTAAAGTTGATTTCAAATTCACCCTCGGATTCGGTTACAGTGTAATCCACATCTTTTGTCAGTGTCACACCATTTTCCGTATCCTTCACTACCAGTGAATCACTGTCAAATTTCATATCCGAAGGAAATTTATCAGAATAACTTGCCTTGCCCATCTGATCCTTCGTTGAATAAGTTCCCTTTGTCAAAGTAACATTCCATTTCGCAGTTCTTCCGGTAAAGTTATTTCCTTTTTTACTGATTGTATAGTCATCTATATAATTAGTAGACGGATAAGCCTCTCCTTTACCGCCAGTCCATGTCCACTCTGCTTCATTTACCAGAGCCTGTTTATCTGATGTATCTTTGACAGCTGCTCTGTATTTAAAAGTATGCTTTCCACTTTTGATAGAGTCTCTTGTATATTTAGCAGTATTTCCGTCTATTGTTACATCAACAGGTTCGTCATCAAAGGTAAAACTTCCTTTTATAAATTCAAGATTTTTTCCCAGAGTATCTGTAAGTTCAAAGTCTTTGAGATCTGATGTTGCATTAAGATTTACAGTATATTCCAGATACGGTTTGCCGTTTTCGTCATATTTGATTTTACCAGATTTATTTCCGGTTACTTTTCCAGGTTCTACCTTAATGTCAACTGTTCCAAAGCCTGGGAACACCAGTGGAATATCATTTTTATTTTTAATCTTATCTGTTTTTACAGATGCATTGAATTTAAAATAACCTTCTATGTCATTGCTTTTTTCATAAAACTCTTTTTTAAAAAGTAATTCAAGTAGTCCTGTCTCTGTATTCAGTGTATATGTTCCAATTTCCACACCCGATGAACTGTATATAGTTCCTTCTGCACTGTCACTGAGAGCAAGATACTCTGTCGGAATTGTATAATAAGCTCTGCAGGATCCATCCTTCATTGTATTAGGAATTGAATAATTAATAACACCTTTTATGGATCCATTCTCCCTGTTAAGCGGATCTGAACTTGGGATAACTGAAATTGAAAGATTACCAGAACCTACATTCGCAAGATTAACACCTGTACCTGTTCCGGCCTGATCTTCCATGTTTTCATCTGCACCTTCCTGCACTGCCATAACATCTCCGCTTGCTGCTTTTACAAATACAAATGGTGAAAATCCATTCGTGTTGATCGCCGCTGATGTCACTGCGCCGTCACCATTGCAGTTTGCAGTACCTGCACTCACTGCTGTACCGTTTACAATATGAAGTACATAGACATTTGTCTGTGTATCTGTATCCGGCGTCTGAGTAAGGATTGGACAGGCAAAGTTAAGGTTTACACTTGCATTCTGTGCTACAGGAAGTTCCTGTCCCTCCTGTTCAAAGTGCATGTCATAGACTGCTGCTTCCAATGGCATAAGTCCCTGACTTTCAACCCACTGACCTGCAACTGCTGCAGCGTTTTCATAATAGTCTGTTCCCTCTCCGTATGCTTTTATCACAAAAGCTGCCTTGTCGGAAACAGGAGAAGAAAGTGTCACTGCTGCTGTCACATTATCTACGGTACACTCAAAAGCTGTCTTTTCAGCTTCCGGTGTTGCCGTTGGTGCTGCCTCTGTTGGTGCTACCTCTGTTCCAGCTGCCGGTGCCGCCACCTCTGTGGAAGGTTCTTCTGCAGCTGGTGTTTCCTGAGCAGGAGCCTCTGTCGGTGCTGCTTCCTCCTGTTTTACTTCCTGTGCCGGTGCTTCTGTTGCTGCTGGCAGTTCTGCCTCCGGTGTTGTTTCCGGCTGAACCGCTTCCGGTGTTGTCTCCGGCTGTGCAGACGGTTCCTGTGTGTCAGTCTGTTCTGCTGTCTCAGCAGGCGCTGTAGCCGTATTTTCTGATTCGGTCACTGCTTCATTGTCAGCAGCCTCGGTTCCCGCCTGTTCTGGCTGAAGTTCAGCAACATTCTGAACTGTCTGCCCTTCTGCAAATGAACTGACACTGCTTTGCTGCATTACCATTAATGCCGCCAAAGTCATTGCACAAATTCGTTTCAATTTACTTGGATGCTTCTTCATGCTAAACTCCTTTCTATTATTGCAGAGCATAGAAACTCTATTTTGAGTTAATTATAGCACAGATTTCCGTCAGAAAAGCCACCATTTATGTCATTTTTGATCAATTTTTGAGCATTTTTTTCGTTTATATCTTTTCTCTGTTAAAAATTATGTTATAATGCATATAAAACATTGTTTTCACATCTTTTTTTGGGGAGGTTTCATGAAAAATTATCAGATCACAGAATGGTGCAGTCATTTTATCAATCAGCAGGTACAGCCTGGTGATCTTTGCATTGATGCAACCATGGGAAATGGCAATGATACTCTTCTTCTGAGTAAGCTCTGCGGAGCGAGCGGTCATGTTCTTGCCTTTGACATACAGGAACAGGCTCTGTGCAGAACAAAAGAACGTCTGCAAAACGCAGGTTCTCCGGTGAATTATACTTTGCTACTGGAATCTCATTCTAATATGTATAGATATGCTGACGAGGAATCCATCAGCTGCATTGTTTTTAACCTTGGCTATCTGCCTGGTGGTGATCATGCAAAAGCAACCCGGAGCGAAACCAGTATTCAGGCTCTGGAGCAAAGCCTTCTTTTGCTGAAGAAGGGTGGACTTCTTTCTCTCTGTATTTACAGTGGCGGGGATTCAGGTTTCAAAGAAAGAGATGATGTTCTTGACTGGCTGGCGCAGCTGGATTCCAGGAAATATCTTGTCATTAAAAGTGAGTATTACAACCGCCCCAACAATCCTCCAATTCCGGTGCTTGTTATCAGGCTCTGATTTTTATTTGCCAGTACAATGTACAGTTTTGTTACGTTGTGCTGGATACCAGAAAATGTTTTATTACATCTTCTATCTCATCTGTTCCCAGAGGAATTGTGGAGGTTTCTTCTGTAAGCAACAGGTTGTCGCCTGGATAGATACCATTTTTCCTGTATTTTTTTACTCTTTGAACGGCATGCTTCAGATATATGCGATCGTCCATCATTCCACGGTGCTCCCAGTATACTTCCCGGCGCCTGCGGACATCCAAAACCGTGAAATCCGGATGAATTATTTTTCCATTCGAAAGCATGAGCGGACATTCATATTTATATGGTATGTTCATTTTTTGTAGCATATTTGCAATATTCAGTTCTGATTTTGAGCGTACACGTTCTCCATTATTAGTCAGATATACTGGTACATCCTGAGAAATAGTCTTGTGAGTATAGGGCTCCGACAGCCATTCTTGTTTCAAGAATGCCTCTGCATTCTTGCTGCGAGATGCGCGTCATGCAATGCATGACATACTTCTTCTGCGCATCTCTGCAATCCTGCCGGAGGCTATATCAGATGGGGGATTGACTCCCACCACTGATACTGATTTGTTGCTCGCCACCTACAGAGGTGGGAGTCATCTCACATCTGATATAATCTTCATCTGATATGTCAATTGGATTGATATATTTTTTTATTTCTGGGGGATATTTTGAATAGTTCTTTTGTATATTGAAGTTAGATTTTTTCAGAAAAGTTTCGATATTTTTTATTTCAAGTTTTACTTGTTTTATAGTATCTTCGTCATATTTCTTCTGCAGAAAAGTTCTGATTTTCTTTTCTTCTTTCTTTTGCAGATAAGTTCCACTTTTTTCGTTTGATTCTGTTCGTGACATGCTCCCACCACTTAAATCCCAGATTTTGAAGTGGGGGCTTCTTGCTCAATGGCTCTACTGAGCCAAGTATCTACAAGCTATCCTCGCGTGCCCCGCGATTTTTATTAGTCCGGTTACGGACTTTTTATCGTGCTGTCATGCACATTCTGCCAGGATTCTTCTTCCCTCTTTCATGATGTTAACTGCCGCATTTACATCACGGTCCATTCTGTTTCCGCATTCGCAGTAATAAATCCTTTCAGATAAAGACAATTCTGATTTTTTCTTTCCACATGCACTGCAAATCTTACTGGATGCAAAATAACGATCTACTTTGATCAGATATTTTCCTCTTTCCTCCAGTTTATATTCCAGCATAGACAGAAACCGGCCATATCCATTATCATGTACGCCTTTTCCAAAATGAAGTCCTCCTGCCATCCCTTTCAGATCCAGATCTTCCACGCATACTGCATCGTAGCTCTCGGCAAGACTGGTACTGAGTTTATGCTGAAAGTCTTTTCTCTGATTTCGGGTCTTTTCATGGCACAGTGCAACTCGTTTCTTCTGTTTTTTATAATTCTGACTGCCTTTTTGACATCTGGACAGTTTTCTCTGTTCCTGTGCAAGCTTTTTCTCTGTGTTCCGATAGAACATCGGGTATTTGGCGCTTTCACCGGTAGAAAAAATACACATTCCCTGCATGGCAAAATCAATCCCGATAAATTTTTCTGCCGGTCTTTTTTCTGCTGTTTGGTTCTCACAGCAGAATAAAAGACTGGCATAATATTTTCCGGATGGATCCCTGCTGACTGTCACAGATTTCAATTTCCATTTTTCTGATATTGGACGGTGAAGCTTCATTCTGACAGCCGTCATCTTAGGCAGTTTCAGATATTTTCCTTCCAGAAAGATGTTTCCATTCACCACGTTTGTTGTATAAGATTTTCTTGATGACTTCTTTGATTTGAAATGTGGAAATCCTGCCGATGGTTCACGAAAAAACTTACGGAATGCACTTTCCAGATGCATCTGTACATTTGCTAAAGCCAACGAATCCACCTCTTTCAGCCATGGATATTCTTTCTTATAGCTGGCTGGTGTGTTCCTCAACATCTTCTTTTCTTTTTTATAATGTTCCATTTTAGCTGCAAGCATACAGTTATAGATAAATCGGCTGCAGCCGATTGTTTTTTCTATTTGCACACGCTGCTCTGTATTTGGATAGATTCTTATTTTTACTGCCCGATTTATTTTTCTCACCTTATTCCTATATATAAATGGTTTCAATTATTGTTTTTGAACAATATGTTCTTTTTTATTATAATACAATCCGGATTCCAGAACAAGTGTTTTCTTTTTTATTTACAAATTTCCGATGCCCGTTATCTTCTGTTTTATACAAATCCCGATGCAGCATTTGCATGGGGATCTGTGGATAGAGTCAGAAAATAAACGAACCGTGTCTGAATCTCTTTTTCTCAATCTGTAATTGTAATGCTTTCGATCACCGGCTGTTCCTCAGCCTTAATTGTTCCGTTGTTGTCAACCGGCTGGGCATTCTTGCAGATTTCATCTACAATATCCATTCCATCTGTCACATGCCCGAAAGCTGCATATTCTCCGTCAAGCATCGGACTGTCTGACTGAACAATAAAGAACTGCGAACTTGCACTGTCATAGTCATTTGCTCTTGCCATGGAAATCGTTCCCCTTGTATGGGAAATATCATTTTTTACACCATTACTGGAAAATTCACCCTTAATATTTTCTCCTGATCCACCGGTGCCATTTCCCTTCGGATCGCCGCCCTGGATCATAAATCCGTCAATAATACGCCAGAATGTCAGTCCATCATAAAAATGATCCTGCGCAAGTTTTACAAAATTAGTTACTGTGATCGGTGCTGTATCTGCATCCAGTTCAACAGAAATATCGCCATAATCCTTAATACTGATATTTGCATGATGGATTCCTGTCAGTTCTTCGCTTGTATCAAGTACTGTTTCTGAATCTGAACCATCAGATCCGTCACTGAAGCCTGCATCTTCCGCTTCTTCATCACTTACAGGCTCTTCTTCCTCTACAGTGATCTCATCCTCGCTGTCATCTGCTGTATTTTCTGTCTTTGTCTTTTCTTTTGTATCGGAAGCCTTGCTGTTTCCACATCCTGCAAGAGCTCCTGCTGTAAGCACAAGTGCACAAAGCACTGCTACTGTTCTGGATTTCATTTGCTTTTCCTCCTGATCTGTCTGAGATTTTGTAAGCAACAATTTTGCCCTACTAGTGTTACTGCTCACTCCGTTCACAGCAACTTGGTCAAAATTCATTCCAAATCACCTTCGGTGATGAAATTTGCCCTGTATGTCTCGGGATTTTGCCATATTCATGGCAAAACACCTCGCGGGATATTACCAGTGAACAGTTATCAGTTTATCATTCCATGAAAATAAAGTCAATTACTTGTAACCCTGTCCTCTGTCTGCTAAAATATAAGAAGTAACTGTTCACAGACAATACAGAAAATATATTTTATATAGGAAGGATTTTCACCATGAAAAAAATAGCAAGTTTTACCATAGACCATATTAAACTTCAGCCAGGCATTTATGTATCCCGTAAGGATTATCTTGGAAATGAAGTCATCACTACCTTTGACATCCGTATGACTTCACCTAATGAAGAACCAGTCATGAACACTGCTGAATTGCATGCTATGGAACATCTGGCAGCTACTTTTCTCCGTAATCACACAGAATTCGGGCCAAAAATCATTTACTGGGGACCTATGGGATGCCGTACAGGAAACTATCTCCTTCTTGCCGGTGATTATGAATCCAGCGATATCGTTCCTCTGATGACTGAAATGTTTGAATTCATTCGTGATTTTGAGGGAGAAATCCCGGGAGCTTCCCCTAAAGACTGCGGCAACTACCTTGATATGAATCCTGGTATGGCAAAATATCTTGCCGACAAGTACCTTAAAGAAGTTCTCTATGACATCAAACCGGAAAGACTTATCTACCCTGAATAAGTATCACCTTACCTGAATTGATTTTTTGAACAGCTTCTTATCAGAACAGCAAAACCTCCGAACGGTTCAGATTCTTTCAGGAATCCGAATTCTTCGGAGGTTTTCTTTCGTTAATCACAGTATTTCCGGCTGATATGCTTACTGCTGTGCTGTAGCAGTATCTGCTGCCGCTGCATCTGCTGTTGCTGCGCCTTCCGGTGCTGTTGTGGATGCATACTGTGCACTGATATATAAGGTCTGGTTGTTAAAGTTTACCTCAACCCACTGTCCGTCTTCACTTACACCCGTACTTGTCAGGGCAGTACCTGCTGCCACACCCTGAATGATCTCAGCTTCTGTACTGCAGTCTGTACGAAGGTTTACATCAGAAGTTGCATAATAAGTTGCATCCTGTTTAACAATTGTCGTACCACCAGCTGTCTGTGCTGTAACCGGTGCAGGTGTCGGTGTTGCTTCCGGTGTCGGTGTTGCTTCCGGTGTCGGTTCCGGAGTTGGTGTAGGGGTTGCTTCTATAACTGTCACAGTAGTGTCTTCTCCGCCTGTACTGTAGCCACATCCGGCTGCCATCAGGGCAAGACCTGCCATAACGACCATGAAACTGTATTTCTTCATGAATAATATCCTCCTTTATTGCATTGCCTGCTTTCCATATATTGCCGTTTTTTATCAGCAGCAATTATATCGTTACTGTTCACTCCGTTCACAGCAACATTATATCATCACTATACCCCATTGCATGTACATTATGCAAGACTTTTTTATTGTCGGCTGCTGTTCCCAGCAATCTGTTACTGTTCACTCCGTTCACAGCAGCTTATTTTGACTTATAGTCTCCTCTGTCACTTACGATCCGGCAGCCGATCATTTCCATTCTTCTGCTAAGACAGTGCCTGCACTCTGCCGCCTCATCTCCTGTACAGATTTTTCCGTCATAAAGCATATATTTCTTACGGACAGAAACAGGGGACAAATTTGGCATTACCACATTTGCGCCGGATTTTACCCCAAGTTCCCTGCCCTTAGGATGGATCGTCCCAAGTGCTGTCGTTGCCGGAAGCAATACCTGTGGAAGCATCAGTCTCAGAAGCGCCAGATAAAAAAGTGTATCTTCAAGAGTTCCACTCTTTTCTTCCCTGAAAGGCGTATCCTGATGTGCGATAAACGGTCCGATGCCTACCATTTCCGGATTCAGTTCTTTAAGAAAAATAAAATCTTCTACAAGATCATCAACTGTCTGATACGGAGATCCGACCATAAATCCTGCGCCTGTCTGGAATCCCAGTTTTTTCAGAACCCGAAGACAGTTTTTACGGTTTTCACATGACATGGAATCCGGATGGAGTTTTCCATAATGCGCTGGATCTGCTGTTTCGTGTCGCAGTAAATAACGGTCTGCTCCGGCTTCTCTGTACGCACTGTAAGTTTTCTCTGACTTTTCTCCGACAGACAGCGTCAGTGCACAGTCCGGATATTTTTCTTTTATTTTGTGGATAAGCCCCACCATTTTGTCATCTGTGTAATAGCTATCTTCTCCCCCCTGCAGCACAAAGGTTCGAAATCCCAGCTCATATCCCTGCTGACAGCAGAAAAGTATTTCATCCTCTGTCAGTCTGTATCTCTGAGCATTTTTGTTACTCCGTCTGATTCCACAATAATAGCAGTCGTTCCTGCAATAATTGGTAAATTCGATCAGGCCTCTTACATAGATATCATTTCCATATACTTTCTGTCGTACTTCGTCTGCAAGACTTCTGGCATACTGATCTGTTTCCTCTGATCTGTGAGAAAGAAGCATTTTCCATTCTTCTCTGCTCAGCTGCTCCATTTCATAAAGCCTGTCTATCAGCTCTTTCATTCTATTCTCCATGATAACTGCTTTTTTCTCTTGGTACAAAAATGCCAAGTTTCTCTTTTGCAAGTCTGCCATCTTCCACTGCGAGATTTCCTCTAAGGAAAACCTTATCAATTCCGCAGTGCAGTTCAAATCCTTCAAACGGATTATTATCCGTATTATAAGCATGTGTTTTCGCAGAAATCACGCTTCTGGCTTCCGAATCAAGTACAACAATATCTGCATCGCTGCCCTCACGGATCACTCCCTTACGCGGATACAGGCCATAAAGCTTCGCAGGATTTTCACAGAGAAGTCTGCACATCTGCTCCTTCGTGATTTTTCCTGTTTCCACACCATATGTATAAAGAAGCGTTCCCCTCGTCTGAACACCGGGAAGTCCTCCCGGAATCTTTGTGAAATCTTTCTTTCCAAGCGCTTTCTGCTCCAGTGTAAAACTACACTGATCAGTGGCAACTGTCTGGATATCACCATCTGAAAGTGCTTTCCACAGGCAGTCCTGATCCTCTTTTTTGCGGATTGGCGGTGCGCATACATAAACAGCTCCCTGAAAATCCGGTTTCGAATAGACGCTGTCTTCAAGAAGCAGATACTGTGGACATGTTTCCGCATAAACTTCCTGGCCGTTTTTTCTCGCAGAAATTACTTCCTCATAGGCTTTTCTGTTGGTAAGATGTACTACCATAACCGGTGCGTCTGCCTCTTTTGCAATTACAAGAAGTCTGTGAACAGCTTCTGCTTCCATGGTATCCGGTCTTACAAGAGGATGATTCTCCGGTCCAAAACGACCTTCTTTATGTGCCTCATCAATCAGCGCATCAATAACACCGGCATTCTCGCAGTGAACTCCGGCAAAGCAACCGCACTCACCCAGTTTCTTCAGGATTTTGTACAGATCTCTGTCATTTACAATCATTGCCGGATATGTCATATAAAGCTTGAAGCTTGTGATTCCCTGATCGATCATTTTCTGAATTTCCTGTTCTGTTTCTTCATTCCATTCAACTACTGACATGTGGAAAGAATAATCACAGGAACATTTACCGTCAGCCTTCTGATGCCATCTGTCCAGTCCCTCCTGAAGTGTATGTCCCCCCCTGTCCTGAGAAGCGTAATCTATAACCATTGTTGTTCCGCCAAGAAGCGCTGCACGAGTGCCCGTCTCAAAATCATCTGCCGTAACTGTTCCAGCAACTTCCAGATCAAAATGCGTATGTCCGTCAATAAATCCCGGAAAAAGCAGTTTTCCCGTCACATCGATAATCTCTGCATCTGGATCATTAATATCAGCGCCTATGGAAATAATTTTTTCATTTTCAATAAGAACATCAAGTTTTTCTGTTTTCTGAGCGGAAACTACTGTACCGTATTTCAGTAAATATTTCATATTTATCCCCTCCAAACCTGTCCGATTTTTGTCAATTTTCATAGATATTATTACTATAACACTATTTTTCCATGTCAGCAACAGCAATCACATAAGATAAAATATACAATAAAATTTCTTAAGGTTACCATACTTTTTTTGTTAAAAAACTTTCTATTGTGTTTTTTTTATGTTATGATTAATACTAAACAGAAGCTTACCAGAAGGAGGGATACGAATGGGACGACTGGCTATACTGAAGCAGATTGCACACGATATTGCTTCACAGTTCGGGCCTGACTGCGAAGTAGTTATTCATGATCTGAAAACAAATGAACCGGAGCATTCCATTGTATATATCGAGAACGGACATGTCACAGGCAGAGGAATCGGTGACGGGCCATCCAATGCTGTTTTTGACGTCAAACGTCATGTCCGGAAAAATGATCAGGAGGAAATGAAAGATCATTCAGGTTACCTGATGAAAACATCTGAAGGCAAAATCCTCAAATGCAGTACATCCTATATCCGCGATGATGACGGCACTCTGCACTATGTTTTTGGAATCAACTATGATATTTCCAGGCTTACCATGATTGAAAGTGCACTGCATGACCTCATTACACCGATCAACAAAGAAGAAAAGCCAAAAGAAATCACACACAGTGTCAATGATCTTCTGGATCACCTTATCGAGGAATCTGTGGCTCTTGTAGGAAAACCTGTAGCTCTTATGAACAAAGAAGACAAGGTAACCGCAATCCAGTTTCTTAATGATTCCGGTGCTTTTCTCATTACAAAATCCGGCGACAAAGTTGCCAGCTACTTTGGAATATCCAAATACACTCTGTACAGTTATATTGATGTAAACAAATAAAAAATTCCGGTGCACATCTTTTTCGGATGCCACCGGATTTTTTTATGCCTGCTGATTCAGCATACGCTGAATTACATCTATAGTTTCTTTTATTCCATAACTTGCACTGTTAATACACAGGTCATAATTTTCGGGTTTTCCCCATTTTTCGCCAGTATAAAACTCATAGTATTTACGATGCTGTTTATCCATTTTCTTAAGGAAACGGGTTGCCTGTGCAAGTGACATATTACGTACATCCATAATATGTTTTGCACGCACCGAAAACGGAGCGCTGATAAACAGGCTGATATGAGGAATATGGTTATTTTTGAGAATTACATCCGCACAACGCCCCATAATGATACAGTCTTCTTTCTGCGCAAGTTCACAGATCAGATCACTCATATTAAAGAAAACAGCATCTGATTTTTTCAGTCCATGATATCTGTTGAATTCACGAAGACGTGTTTTTATATCTTTGTGTTCTTTACGGTCATATTTATTGAAATCCGTAAAGTTCTCCGTATCTTTAAGATTATCTTTTTCTGCTTCCAGGCGTTTCAATACCTGGTCAAAGATTTCCACATCGTAATAATTTATCTTCAGACTGTCTGCAAGTTCAAACCCGATATCATTTCCTGCGCTTCCCTGTGTACGGCTGATGCAGATGACCATATGATCATCCGGAGACATTTTTTCACGGTTAGCCGCCAGATTCAGGGCAACACGTTCTTTATCCACGATATCCGTACTTCCAAAAACATTCGGAAGACTTTCCAGCTCTTTGAGTATTTCATCATACTCTGTCATCATACGGCTTCTGGCTTCTTTATCCTTGATCGTACGTGCCATGTTACTGATCAGTGCCAGCTCACTTCTGAGCAGATGACTGTCTGGTTTTGTATACATGATCATGCTGAGAGTACGGATAGTATTTTCTCTTTTTCCTGTAAATGTACGTCCCAGAGAAGAACCTACACATTTATATACCTCTCCGTCAAGATCATAAATACGATTTGCAAGGGCTGTATATTTTTCCTGATTTTCCATGTCTGCACCCCCCTTACATAAAGAAAACAAGCATATCCAGGATAAATACCGGAATAAGGAAAACAATCGACCAGAGCATATAACCAAAGAACGAAGGCATATTTACACCGTTCTCATCAGAGATTGATTTAACCATGAAGTTCGGGGCATTTCCTATATATGTATTGGCTCCCATAAATACAGCCCCACATGAAATCGCGGAAAGAATCTTTGTCGGTACCGTTCCAAGAGAAGTCACAATACCACTGGTAAATCCAAGTGTTCCTGCAGTTGTCAGGAATACCAGATAAGTCGGTGTATTATCCAGGAAACTTGAAAGTGCTCCTGTTGCCCAGAACATTTCAAATGGTTTCGTAATTCCAAGATTCGGGCCTACAGCTTTAAGAAGCATCAGTGCAGGCTGCATTGTAATAAATATTCCGATAAAAAGTACTGCAACTTCCTGAATCGCACCCCAGGTAAAATGGTTTCTCGTACGTATATCGCTGCTGGTGGTTTTAAATGAAAGAAAAGCGGCCAGCAGAATGATCACGATCTCAATCAGCGATGGATAACCCAATGTAACTTCTCCAAAAAGATGGATACCTTTTACTGCACCTTCAGCATTCTGAAATGCTGTCATTCCAGGAAGTACACCGCTCAAGATAACAGCAGCTACGATCATAACAAGAAAGATGATATTATGTAATCCTTCAATACGGAATTCTGTACCCGGTTTGCTGATATCCGGTTTTCGTCCTTCCGCAATGTCTTTTCTGTAAAAATGTTTGTCAAGATGATAAAATACAAAGAGAAGGATCACCATGTTGAAAATCAGTACCGGAAACAGGTGAAGACTCCAGAAAAAAGGTACACCCCTCATAAATCCCATCAGAAGCGGCGGATCGCCGATAGGTGTCAGAGAGCCTCCCATATTGGATACCATAAATATAAAGAATACCATGATATGGCTCTTTCTTTTTCTCCAGGAATTCATCTTGATGACAGGACGAACCATCAGCATACTTGCACCAGTAGTTCCTATGCAGCTGGAAAGCATTGTTCCAAGAGCAAGCAGTCCGACATTAACTCGGGGAGAACCTGCAAAATCGCCCTCCATTGTAATATTACCTGATACACAGAACAGACCGAACAGTAGAATGATAAATGTCAAATAGTCATTTACTGTACATTCCAGTACTGTTTCAAAAGTTTTTCCCATACCATAAACTACTGCAAAAGGTATTACCATTATGATGATCCACATCAGTACAACGTGTGGCTGATGTGTCTCCCACCACTCACCTTTTACAAGCGGCATCACAGCAATACACAACAGTAAACCTGCAAACGGAATACAGAGCCAGATTGGTACCTGCGTCGTATTTCCGGTGGCAGATGCTGCAAAAACATAGTCCGGACAGCTGATTATTAACGCCAGGATTGCAGTCAGGACGGTCATAAGTTTTTTCAAAAATGTCACCCCCATGTAAGTTTTTTATCCTTTTTAACCAGGTGAAATTATATCATAACCGTTCCAAAATACAATTGAACTTTCATTCAATAAATCCATGTATGAAATCATTATTTTTGTGCATTTTTCCAGTATATTGTATTTTTATCTGTACATTGCTGTCATTCGTATCTGATTTAAATACTGTTTTTGTGCATTTTTTATTAAATTTGACATTTATTTTCCGTTTATGAAATAAATATTTCATGCAAAAAAAGAGGACTTTCCCTCCGGAAAATCCTCTTTTCATACTTATACTGTCAATAATCTCTGCTTGAGCCCGAAAAGCTCTCACCACCGCTCGTAAAACTGCCTGAACTGCCGCTGTCATTGTCATTATCTTTCGGTTTCTCAGTTCTGGATACGGTGCTGTACAGGAACATATCTCTTTCTTCTGTAAGTCTGAGACCGCCCTTTCCCTCATACGCATTTGCATTAGGCTGTGGTACTCTTGTTTTCATTTTATGTACCTGGAACAAAGTCATGATCAGGGTCGGAATTGCCATTACAGCAAAAGAAATAATCAGCCAGATCAGAGCCTCTTCCGGAAGTGAAGAATCACTCACATCCAATGGGCGAATCTTTTTGCCCTGTGTTATACGTGCAAGTCCTTTTTTCAGATCACTGATCAGAGATTTATATCCTCCGATCATGTCTCCCTCTTTCAGCTTTTCCTGGCAATTATCGAGCATCAGATCCTGAATTGTTTCAGTAAAATCATTCTGTGTATCCCCACGAAATACGATCGTGATATTTCTTTTGTCCGGCTGATTGAAAATACACATTCCCTCGTGTGTATCCCCATAACCGATTTTATTATCCTGCATAAATTCTGCAGCATACTGGCGCGCATCATCAGACTCAATATCCTGGCTGATCAGAAGTATGGCGTCATATTCATACTTTTCATAAATATCTGCCAGTTCCTGATTCAGTTCTTCTTTTTCTTCTCCTGATAAAAGTCCGTATTCATCAAACACCCAGTCCGTTGTCTGATTCTCTTCTGCCTGATCTTCCGTTGCAGAAGCAGCCCATACTGACATCGGAGCTGTCAGTGCCAGCCCCAGACACAAAACTGAAATCCCTAAAATTCTGGTATATTTTTTCACTCAGATCACCCCCGTTACTCTCAGCAGAACAATGACTGCTGTCATGATCAGGGTCAGCGGAATGTGATGTCTGAACCAGTATCCCACTACAAGATCTTTGCCGATCGGAAGATCTCCGATAAGATGTCCAGTCTGTCCGTTCATTGCAAATGAGTAGGTTTTGCCTTTCCACTTCGTATTCAGGAACCATACAGGGAACAGCCCATATTTGACTTCACCTTTTTTCGTGATCCATATTTTTTCCTGACGGGGTGTAACTGTAGCATAATTATGTACACTTGACATGAAGCTGTCCCTGACGCTCTCTTCCATACGTTCATATACACGGCCGGTAAGCTGATCCGGTTCCTGATCATATTTGTCAGCCATATACCCTGACAGATATGACATATCAAATTCTTTCAGATCTTTGTAGTCATATGGTTCGATTGCTTCCATCATGGTATCATCAATAGCCTTCGATCCATCTACCGGAATTTTGCAGAAATTCATTTTGCCTGCACGTACAACATTATAAAATTTGGTTTCTGTATATTTATAATCGCTGTCTTCCCAGACCCTCATTCTCGTAGCTTCATAACGGAACCTTCCAGCTGTATTAAGGTCAAACAGCCAGAACGGCACATAAACTGCTTTAATCTCTTCCAGATGGCTTTCGCTTTTAAAAACTTTCGGCAGTAATGGTTTGTTCATATAATGATTCTTAAGTGCTGCAACTGCCTCTTTTTTGCTCTTCTGGAACGGAATCACATAATCCGGCCTGTACATGTCTTTGAACTGATCCGGCATCACCATAGGTGTATCACAGTACGGGCACACCGTAGCCCCTGTTGTCTTTTCGGCAACAACTTCCGCACCGCAGGAAGGGCAAGTCCATACTCCCATATTGCTGTCAGTCTGCCACTGTTCCGGATCGAACCCTTCCCAGTGATCTCCTGTTTTATCTTCTTCAACTGCTTCATTCTGCTGGGCAATCTGTTCCAGTTCTTCCAGTGAGTATGATTTACCGCAGTATTCGCAGGTCATCTTCTGTTTTTTACTGTCAAATTTCAGGCCTGCCGAACAGTTGGGACATTTATAATTCAAAACATCTTCCATGGTGTTTTCTCCTTCCCTGTGAAGTTACGGTCTCGGTTTGCCGCACTCCTGGCAGAATTTTCCTGTATTTACCGCACCACAGGAGCAGGTCCACGGACCCGCCGGTCTCGGCTGTCCACATTCCTGACAGAATTTTCCTGTATTTACCGCGCCGCAGGAACAGGTCCATGAGCCTGCATTCTGCTGAGGCGCCTGCTGAGGTGCCTGCTGCTGAACAGGCTGTGCCTGCTGATTCATCTGCTGTCCCATTGCAAAAAGATTCTGCGCATTGATGCCGCCTGCGTTTGCCGCCATATTCATTCCGGCAAATGCCATAGCCGGTCCTGCGTTCTGATTGGACGCTGCCGCCTGCATTGCCGCTGACTGAGCACCGACCATCTGTGCAGCAGCCATCGTAGGATTGCGGAATGCGGCATTACGCTGCAGTTCTTTTATCATTGCTTCATCTTCCTGAGAAGCCTTTACACTGGATACCCCAAGGGAAACAATACGAATTCCTCTTAAATTGTCCCATTTTGCGGAAAGGATCTGGTTCAGTGTTTCTGCAAGTTCTTCTGTATGTCCGGGAAGTGCACTGTAACGTATTCCCATCTCGGAAATTTTGGCAAAAGCCGGCTGCAGAGCTGTCATAAGTTCGCTCTTAAGCTGACCATCAATCTCTTCTCTCTCAAAATCTTCTTCAACATTTCCACACACATTTGTATAAAAAAGAATCGGGTTTGCGATCCGGTAACTGTATTCGCCGAAACATTTAATGGAAATATCCATATCCAGTCCGATATTATTATCTACCACACGGAAAGGAACAGGATTCGGAGTACCGTATTTATTTCCAACCAGTTCTTTTGTGTTCACAAAATATACTCTCTGATCCTTCGGAGTCTCGCCACCAAAAGTAAAACGCTTGCCAATCTGCTGGAATACAGAATGCACGCCTTCGCCAAGACTTCCACAGAATATGGAAGGTTCTGTAGACATATCATAGGTATATTCTCCAGGTTCAGCACAGACATCTACTACTTTGCCCTGCTCTACGATCAGCATACACTGGCCGTCATTTACTGCGATCACAGATCCGTTGCTGATGACATTTTCAGAACCATGCTTATTGGAAGACCTTCCTGAAGTCTTCTTATGTGCCTTTGTGATCAGCACATCTGCCGGCATGGCTTCACAGTAAAAATATTCTTTCCACTGATCCCCCAGCACTCCACCGGCAGCTCCTGCTGCTGCTTTAATTAATCCCATATCTGTTCCTCCTTTTAAATTTATGTTTATGAAAGTTTATGTATAAACAGTCCACTTCTGAGTTTAGGCTCAAACCATGTGGATTTTGGCGGCATCAGCTTGCCTTCATCTGCAATTTTCATAAGATCTTCCATAGATGTCGGATACATTGCAAAAGCAACTCCGCCTGTAGCATCCGCCAGTTCTGCCAGTTCTGTAAGCTTATGGCTTCCCCCCACAAACTGGATTCTCTTATCGGTTCTCGGATCCCCGATACCAAGAATTGGAGAAAGTACCTTATCCTGAAGGATTGAAACATCCAGCTGGCCGACAACATCTTTATCTCTGTAAATATCCTCCCAGGCCTTCAGATGATACCACTGGCCTCCTGTGTACATACCAATGCAGTGCTTTTCCACAGGTTTACATGGAAATCCCGGCATCAGCATCAGTTCAAAATTAAATTTCAGGCTTGCAATAAACGCATGTTCGTCCATTCCGTTCAGATCATGTACAACTCTGTTATATGCAAGAATCGTAAGCTGATCATATGGAAATACTACAGACAGAAAATAATTAAACTCTTCACTTCCGTCATAATCCGGGTGTTCCTGTCTTCTCTTGAGGCCAACCTTCACTGCGGAAGCAGCTCTGTGATGTCCGTCTGCAATATACACTGCCGGAATGTCAGAAAATTTCTCTGCAACAGTCTTCTTCTCTTCTTCTCCGTCGATCACCCAGACACGGTGTCCAATCTCATCTTCTGCAACAAAATCATAAACCGGTGCATGGTTTTCTTTCCACTGAGCCATGAGATCCAGAAGCTCCTGTGGGTATTTGCATGCCAGATAGATCGGACCTGTATTTGCATCACAGACATCCACATGGCGGATACGGTCCTGTTCTTTGTCTTCTCTGGTGAGCTCATGCTTCTTTACCACATTATTCATATAGTCATCAATAGAACAGCAGCCAACCAGCCCTGTCTGAGTCTTTCCCTTACGGGTCAGTTCATAAATATAATAACATGGCATTTCATCCTGCATCATTGTGCCATTTTTTTCCATGTCGTCAAGATTTTTCCTTGCTCTGTCATAGACAATGCTGTCATAAAGATCTGTTTCCGGCGGAAGATCCATCTCTGCGCGGTCAACATGAAGAAACGAATCCGGATTTCTGTCTCCGATTTTCTTCGCTTCCTGACGGTTTACCACATCATATGGAAGTGCAGCTACTGCCTCTGCCTTGTCCGTCACAGGTCTCAAAGCCCGAAACGCTCTAAAAACTGCCATTTTTCAAGTCTCCTTTATCTTGTCTCGTATTTATAAATATGTTTACATATTATCATAAAGATACGTTTTTTACAATGTTTACCCACTTTTTTCATGTGTCCAAAACTTTTTTGTTTTATCCTAAAAATTTTTGTATTTACTATTGCAAAATACATTTTTTATGGTATGATAGAAACATAAACAAGCAATAATTATGAGAACAAAAGAATTTTTTTAAGGAGGGTTTTTCTTATGACCGAAGGTTTGAAATGGACTGTCAACAATGTAGCCAGATCAGACGACAAATTTCTCGACTTAATGTCTGAAGCCAATGTCAGAAAAGCAAATGAATTCCATAAAAGTTTCCCGCAGTATACAGTAACACCTCTGCAGAAACTTTCCGCTCTGGCTTCTTATCTGGGTGTCAAAAACATCTACTGCAAAGATGAATCCTACCGTTTCGGACTGAATGCATTCAAAGTTCTTGGCGGATCCTACGCAATGGGCCGTTATATTGCCAAAGAACTTGACAAAGACATCAGTGAACTTCCATATGCGGTTCTTTCTTCTGATAAGTTAAGAGAAGAATTCGGACAGGCAACATTCTTTACCGCCACAGATGGAAACCACGGCCGCGGTGTTGCATGGGCTGCAAACCGTCTCGGACAGAAGGCAGTTGTACGCATGCCAAAAGGCACAACCAAAACAAGATTTGACAATATTGCCAAAGAAGGCGCTACTGTTACTATTGAAGAAGTCAATTATGATGACTGTGTAAGAATGGCAGCTGCAGAAGCAGCAAAAACCAAACACGGTATCATGGTACAGGATACTGCATGGGAAGGTTACGAAGAAATCCCTTCATGGATCATGCAGGGTTACGGAACCATGGTTATGGAAGCAGACCAGCAGTTGAAAGAACAGGGCATTGAACGTCCTACTCATGTATTTGTACAGGCAGGTGTCGGATCTCTTGCAGGTGCCGTTGTCGGATATTTTGCTCACAAATACAAAGAAAATCCGCCGGTAATGGTTGTATGCGAGGCATCAGCCGCTGACTGTCTGTACCGTTCTGCAGTAAAAGCCAACGGTGATCTGGTCAATGTTACCGGTGATCTTGAAACTATTATGGCCGGTCTTGCCTGCGGTGAAGCAAACACCATTGGCTGGGACATTCTCAGAAACCACGTATCTGTATTTGCTTCCTGCCCTGACTGGATGAGTGCAAAAGCAACTCGTATCTATGCCAATCCTCTGGAAAATGATCCACATATCGTTTCCGGTGAATCCGGTTCCGTACCGCTTGGTCTGTGCTTCACTGCCCTTCACGATGAAGATGCCAAAGACCTTAAAGAAGCACTGAAACTTGATGAAAACTCCAACGTACTCGTCATCTCTACAGAAGGAGACACTGATCCTGTACGTTACCGTGAGATCGTCTGGGACGGACTTTACGGAACAGATAAATCACTCAGTAAGTAATTTATTCTTATACATATAACAGGAGGATAAGATTATGGATTTTGCAAAAATCAATGCAGCAGCTGAAAACTACAAAGACGATATGGTGAAATTCTTAAGAGCTATCGTTCGTAATCCGGGCGAAAGCTGTGGAGAAAAAGAGCACATCGAAACAATTGCAGCAGAAATGAAAAAGCTCAACTTCGATGAAGTTACAATTGACCCTCAGGGAAATGTTATCGGATATATGGGAACCGGTGACAGAATCATCGCTTTTGATGCACATATTGATACTGTTGGTATCGGGAACATTGATAACTGGACTTTTGACCCATACGAAGGCTACGAAAACGACGAAGAAGTTGGCGGACGCGGTGTATCTGACCAGTGTGGTGGACTTGTATCTGCAGTTTACGGTGCAAGAATCATGAAAGATCTTGATCTGATTCCGGAAGGCGTAAAGATCATGGTTACAGGAACTGTTCAGGAAGAAGACTGTGATGGTCTCTGCTGGCAGTATATCATCAAGGAAGACAAGATCCGTCCGGAATTTGTTGTTTCTACAGAACCGACAGACGGCGGTATTTACAGAGGACAGCGTGGACGTATGGAAATCCGTATAGACGTCAAAGGTATTTCCTGCCATGGATCCGCTCCGGAACGTGGAGACAATGCCATCTACAAAATGGCTGATATTCTTCAGGATGTACGTTCCCTTAACGAAAATGACGATGCAGATGAAACAGAAATCAAAGGCCTCGTAAAAATGCTCAACCCGAAATACAATCCGGACTGGGAAGAGGCACGTTTCCTCGGACGCGGTACTGTTACTGTATCCCAGATTTTCTACACATCACCAAGCCGCTGTGCTGTAGCTGACTCCTGTGCTGTTTCACTTGACCGCCGTATGACATTTGGTGAAACCTGGGAAAGCTGCCTCGACGAAATCCGTGCACTTCCAAGTGTCAGAAAATATGGTGATGATGTTGTGGTTTCCATGTACAATTATAACCGTCCTTCTTACACAGGATGCAAATACGAAATTGAATGCTACTTCCCGACATGGGCAATTCCGAAAGACCACAAAGTAACAAAAGCACTCGAAGACGCTTACAAAGGTCTTTACGGAGAAACACGTGTAGGAAACGCAGAAACAGAAGCAATGCGTAAAGCACGTCCGCTTACAGACAAATGGACATTCTCAACAAACGGCGTATCCATCATGGGACGTAATGGAATTCCATGCATCGGATTCGGACCTGGCGCTGAAGCACAGGCACATGCTCCGAACGAAAAAACATGGAAAATCGACCTGGTAAGGTGCGCTGCGGTTTATGCAGCATTACCTATGTCTTACTGTAAGTAAGAAAGGGTAACAAAGAACGAACTTCTTTGAACTACGCAGAGGGAGCGAAGCCCCGCTCCCTCTGCACACCCTTGGGGCTAAAAGCAAAGTAGCTCCACATGTATCAAACGTATAGTTATTTGACCATATCTGTATTCTACGCCACTGAGGGCAAGCCCTATATATCATTGCCGAAAGTGAAAAGGCTGAGGGCTGTTCACTCAGGTAATACTGATAATACGCAATATGAATATCTGATAATCCAGTGTGTCAATTCAAGTCGAACACACGTGAGACTTGGTGCGTGATTCTGGTCGGCGAAAGCTGACATATTCTTCTCAGAATCACTGTACATCCTCGCGGAGCGTTTATCTCAGTCGGAGATTGTACTCCCACTGAGAAAGACTTGTTATTACTCACCACTTACAGAAGTGGGAGTCTTCTCGACTGAGATAAATATTCCACGCAGAAGATCCTCTGAGACGGTCAGTACTTAGTGACCGTATTGTGGTCACTTATGTACTGCTACCAGTCGAAGGGAGCGAGAGCGTGTTCTTCGGTGGAATATTTCATTTGAACACACGTAACTCATACATATCATATGAATACACGTAACTCATACATATCATGTGAATATACGTAACTCATACATATTAATAAAGGAGATAAATATGAAAACACTTCAGGACTACATCGACAAACTCAACAAACTCAACTTCAAAGAAATGTACAACAACGACTTCTTCTGGACATGGGACAAAACAGACGACGAACTGGAAGCAGTCTTCACAGTAGCAGATGCACTTCGATTCATGAGAGAAAACAACATCTCCACAAAAGTATTCGAGAGCGGTCTCGGAATCTCCATCTTCCGTGACAACTCCACACGTACTCGCTTCTCCTTCGCTTCAGCCTGCAACCTTCTTGGCCTTGAAGTACAGGATCTTGATGAGAAAAAATCCCAGATCGCACACGGCGAAACAGTTCGCGAAACAGCAAACATGGTATCCTTCATGGCAGATGTAATCGGAATCCGTGATGATATGTACATCGGAAAAGGACATGCATATCAGAAAGAATTCATGGATGCAGTAACAGAAGGAAACAAAGATGGAATTCTCGAGCAGAGACCAACACTCGTAAACCTTCAGTGTGATGTTGACCATCCTACACAGTGTATGGCAGATATGCTTCACATTATCCACGAATTCGGCGGTGTTGAAAACCTCAAAGGCAAAAAACTCGCCATGACATGGGCTTACTCTCCTTCTTACGGCAAACCACTCTCCGTTCCGCAGGGCGTAATCGGACTGATGACTCGTTTCGGTATGGACGTAGTTCTGGCTCATCCAGATGGATACGATGTAATGCCGGAAGTTGAAGAAATTGCAAAGAAAAACGCCGAAGCTACAGGCGGATCCTTCACAAAAACAAACAGCATGGAAGAAGCATTCAAAGATGCCGACATCGTATATCCGAAGAGCTGGGCTCCATTCGCAGCTATGGAAAAACGTACAAACCTCTATGCTGAAGGCGACTTCGATGGAATCGATAAACTCGAAAAAGAACTTCTTGCTCAGAACGCAGAACACAAAGACTGGGCATGCACAGAAGAACTTATGAAAACAACAAAAGACGGCAAAGCTCTGTATCTCCACTGCCTGCCAGCTGATATCACAGGCGTAAGCTGCGAAACAGGCGAAGTTGACGGATCCGTATTTGACCGTTACAGAATCCCGCTTTATAAAGAAGCCAGCTTCAAACCATATATCATCGCAGCCATGATCATGCTTTCCAAATTCGAGAAACCACAGGATATTCTCAAAAAACTCGAAGTAAAAGCGGCTCCGAGAATTCTTAAATAAATATCTTATGGGGAAGGTTTTTACATGTATAAGAGAAAAAGAATTGTAATCGCACTCGGCGGAAATGCTCTGGGAAATACACTCCCGGAGCAGATGAGAGCCGTAAAAACAACTGCAAAGGCTCTGTGTGACCTGATTGAAGAGGGACATCAGGTGGTTGTTGTTCACGGTAACGGACCACAGGTAGGCATGATAAATAATGCCATGGCAGCTCTTTCCAGAGAAGATGAAAACCAGCCCAACACACCACTCTCCGTATGTGTTGCAATGAGTCAGGCTTATATCGGCTATGACCTTCAGAATGCACTTCGCGAAGAACTTCGTAAACGCGGCTTTATGCGTACACCTGTCGTTACAGTTGTCACACAGGTACGTGTAGACGAAAATGACCCGGCATTCCAGAATCCAAGTAAACCAATCGGTCATTTCATGACAAAAGAACAGGCTGAACATGCTGAGAAAGCTTACGGATATATCATGAAAGAAGATGCAGGTCGTGGATACCGCCGTGTAGTTGCATCTCCTAAGCCGGTAGAAATCGTAGAACAGGATGCGATCAACAGTCTGGTAGATGCCAATAAAATCGTTATCTGTTGCGGCGGCGGTGGAATTCCTGTTTCTCTTCAGGGTGACCATCTGAAAGGGGCTTCTGCAGTTATTGATAAAGATTTTGCAAGCTGCCTTCTTGCAAAAGAACTGGATGCTGATATGCTCATTATTCTGACTGCTGTCGAAAAAGTTGCCGTTAATTTTGGAAAAGAAAACGAAAAATGGATTGATGATATGTCCGTGGCAGAGGCACGGAAATATGTAGAGGAAGGTCAGTTTGCGCCTGGTTCCATGCTCCCGAAGGTACAGGCAGCCATGGACTTCGCCTCTTCCGGCAAAGACCGTACTGCAATGATCACTCTTCTCGAAAAAGCAAAAGATGGTATTCAGGGAAAAACAGGAACCAGAATTCATATCTGATTTTTCTTTTTCAGAATTCCATATCTGCATACAGAGAACCTGCCACTGGTAGCTTCTCTTGCATACTTTGGCATACAAAAAACTCCACAGGGACTCATTCACCGAGATTCCCTGTGGAGTTTTTTTCTTTCTGATCATTATTTTCTGTTTTCTTTCAGTTCCGGAAACACAGTCAGAAGCATGGTAAAAAAGCAGGCACAGCCACCAATCAGATTTGAGATTGGCTCTGCCCAGAATACACCGTCAACTCCCAGCCCTGCTATATTCGGCAGGAACAATGTCAGCGGAACTACTATGATAACCTTTCGAAAAATTGAAAAAAACGTAGCTTTTTTTGCTTTTCCAAGAGCTACAAATACAGACTGTCCCGTGAACTGCAATGCCATAAAACAGAATCCAAAGAAATAAATATGCAGTGCAGGGATTCCTTTTGCCACAAGTTCCGGTTCACTGTTAAATATCCTGATAAAGAATCCCGGTATAATCTTGATGATTCCCCATACGAAAAGAGAATAACCAAAGCAGACTGCCGTTACAAATTTGATGGCCTGTTTTACTTTTCCATAAGCTTTTTCTCCGTAATTAAAGCTCATAACCGGTGATGCACCGTTTGACAGTCCATGAACAAGCATCGTGGCAATTTCTCTCACGGATGTGAGCACGGTCATGACCCCTACATAAATATCTCCGCCCCAGTTCTGCAGCGTTGCATTACAGAAAATCTGAACCAGACTGTTTGTAAACTGCATCATAAACCCCGAAACGCCAAGAGATACAATCTGTTTTACCCTGAACCACTCCAGTTTCATTGACTCCGTTTCCAGGCGTAATACTGCTCTATTTCCTCTGAGAAAATTAAGCACCCACAGACAGGAACACAACTGTGAGAGAATCGTTGCAAGCGCAGCTCCTCTCACACCCATATGAAAACCAAAAATAAACAGCGGATCAAGAACAATATTCAATATCGCACCGATCAGCACGGTTAGCATTCCCATATTCCCAAATCCCTGACAGTTGATAAATGGATTCATTCCAAGTGAGATCATCACAAAAGGTGTGCCGATAAGATAAATTTTTATATATGCGCTGGAGTATGGAAAAGTGATATCACTCGCTCCAAATGCATAAAGAACAGGTTTGTGAAAAATGTATGCGACCAGCATAAGGATAACACTTGTACCGATAAGAAGAGAAAAACTGTTTCCCATAAGTTTTTTTGCCTCATCATGATTTCCTCTTCCAAGTTCCATTGCACACAGCGGACTTCCGCCATTTCCATAGAGATATGTAAAAGCTGTGATCATTGTAATCACAGGAAAACATACGCCTACCCCTGTCAATGCCGTTGTACCTGCCTCCGGTATCCTTCCGATATACATACGATCAACCACATTGTATAGAAGATTCAGAAGCTGTGCCAGCGTCATCGGAACTGCAACTTCCAGAATATTTCTATATACGTTTCCTTTTGAAAAATCTGTCTGATGTATTTTCAATTTCTCACCTCAAAGCTGTTATTCTTTATTATTATACTACCTTCCTTTTTATGAAACAAGAAGCCTGTATTAAATCCTTTCCTCGCCAAGATTCCACACAAATCCACACTATATTGCTCTAAATATCCACAAAGTCACACAATTAAGCCTTGTATTTCCCTGTCATATTCTGTATAATAAAAGTAATTAAGTGGTTTTTAAATCTATTTATGTGGAGGTTTTTATGGCAGAAAAATATAACGGCATGGCTGTCGGAGTTTTTGAACTGGATAATCTGGTTGCCTGCTTTGTTGCTCTTGACGCTGCTTCCAAAGCAGCAAATGTCAAAATCCAGGGTGTTGAACGAAACCGTCTCAAAAGTGGCGCCTGTGTAAAAATGCGCGGTTCTGTTTCTGATGTAAATGCAGCTATGGAGGTGGCACTTCGTGTTGCCGCCCCTCTTGCAAAAATCGTCAATCATACAGTGATCGCATCTCCTACCGGAGACACTGAAGTTGCACTTGCAATGACCATCAACAAATAATCAGTAAAGAGAGGAAACTAACATGACATATGGAGCATTCGGACTCGTAGAAGTCCTTGGAAGCTGCAATGCCATCCTGGTCATTGACCAGATGCTGAAAGCAGCTGATGTATCTTTTCGTACATGGCAGACCAAATGCGGCGGTCATGCCACTGTATTTTTAAGCGGAGATGTTTCTGCTGTAACTGCCGCTGTCGAAAGTGTTAAGACTAACCCGCCATGTGAAGTTATCGCAGCTGCTGTTATCTCTAATCCTTCTGAAGAAACAACCCGTATCGTTGAAGAAGAAGCTGTCAAGAATCATTTTGCATAAGACTGGTATCCGCTATGTTTATTCTTATTTTTAATCAGCTGCTGAAGATGCTTCTCCTGATGCTGGTAGGCGTTTTCTGTGCAAGGAAGAATCTGATCACTGAGGAGGGAAACCGTTGTATCTCTAATTTTCTCCTTATGATTGTCAATCCCTGTCTGATCATAAGTGTTTACCAGGTAGATTTTGATTCCCGCCTTGCCAAAGGTCTGCTTCTTTCTCTTGTAGCTGCTGTTATCGCACATATTCTGGCATTTATTATTTCCGGAGTCCTGATCCGTCCTGATGGAAATCCTGAATATACGCTGGACCGGTATGCTGCTGCATATTCCAACTGTGGTTTTATCGGCATACCTCTGATCAACAGTGTACTTGGAAGTGAAGGTGTATTTTACCTGACAGCATTTATGACTGTCTTCAATATACTTTCCTGGACTCACGGTCTTTCCCTCATTAAGGGCAAATTTGAAGTCAGACATATAAAAGAAGGACTTATGGCTCCCATGGTACTTGGTGCTTTTGTAGCGATTTTTCTGTTTTTTACACAGATCCATATTCCTTCTGTAATTATGGACTCCATGGACTATATTGCAGCTACCAATACACCACTCGCAATGGCTGTTGCCGGTTTTTCCGTTGCACAGTCTGATATTCGGAAATTATTTACCAATCTGCATTTTTACTGGATTGCTCTTATCAAGCTTTTTCTTGTTCCCTTTGCAGCAATCCTCATGGTCAGATTTCTCAATTTTCCGGAAATGGTCGCATACACGATCATCATTGCCGCAGCCTGTCCTACAGCAACAACGATCACCATGATGTGTATCCGTTTCAATCGTAATTACAGATACAGCTCTGAAATTTTTTCTTTTACCACAGTTTTATCCATGATCACAATCCCACTGGTCATGCTTGTGGCAGGAGCGATTCTCTGATATCAACGTCCTGAAGTTCTATGGCATTTTCTGTTTCACAGAATGCCACATCTTCAGGATGTTTTTTTATGATCTTTTTGCCGCCTGTATCTCCTGTAAGTGCCTTAAGCTCAGGATAATATTTTTGCGAAAATATACAGGGATTTCCAATCATACCGTCCCTCTTTACTGCAGCCATTCCTCTGCCGGATTTTTTGTAAGTATCTATCAGGGCAAGAATCGTCCCTGCTGTGATCCACGGCTGATCTGCCACTGCAAACAGGCAGTACTCTGCGCTGCGTGCCGCCTCAAGTCCTATCTTAAGTGATGATGATATTCCTCTTTCCGGCTCAGGGTTTACATATACTTTTGCACCATATTTTTGTGCTGTTTCTTTTATTTCCTGATACTGAGTCACTACAATTATCCCGCTGTCCGGAATCTTTTTCTGTACCTGTTTCAGCTGCTCCAAAACATGAAGATACATAGGCTTTCCTTCTATTTCATAAAGCAGTTTGTTAGAACCAAAGCGGCGGCTGTTTCCAGCCGCCAGCATAATCAATACTGTTTTCATCATAAATCCTCGTCTGTTACTCTTAACTGTCCGCTTTCATTTCAGCTGTCCAAATACCGCATATATTCCCTGTATCTTAAGCTCCCTGCAGAGTTCTTCTGCTGTCTGTGGATTTTTCAGTGCATCCAGTTTGTTAAAATATACTCTGTAATCTCTTTTGTTTACATTTTTCCGGAGCCCTGCTTCCGAAACTGCTATCTTCATCAGATCATCCGTTTCTACAAAATCCTCTTCTCTTTTTCCCAGAAAAGCTGCCACATTCCACGGCCTGTGTGCAGTTTCCTGTATTGACCTTCCCAGACTGTCCAGCCCCATGACGCCAATTACCAGATCTGTCCAATCCGGTATCACAGGTTCCCATGTTTCCGGGACTTTTAAGGGGAGACGTTTTGCCCCATCTGCTTCTATAAGAAGTACATCACAGTTTTCATGAAGCTGATCCAGAATTTTCTGCCGCGGCGCAGCAATTTTTCCCTTCTGTGCCTCCACCACTGCCGTCACTGTATAGCCAAAGTTATCTATATTAAACTTAAGTTTTTCCCAGTCTCCTGCCTCTGCATAGGGCCGGTCCGGCTCACTGGCCATATGGGTCGTAGTCGTTACGATCACTTTTTTCCCTGACTCTTTCAGTTCTTCTGTCAGCCGGAAGATCAGGCTGGTCTTTCCGCCGCCGCCCACAACCGCTATTTTCTTATGTTTCTGCGGTTCTATGTTCAGAAGTTCTGTAAATCTGATATTTTTCATCAGGGAAGTACTCCTTCTGTAAGAAGGATTTCCAGGACACTTCCTGCTATACACCGTGCCTTGTCAGAAATCGTATCACAGTTCTTTTTCTGTTCTTTACGAGGATCAATGTCCGCAATTTTCATTCCTTTTGGCACTTCATAACCTTCTTTTATGATTCCCCGCAGCACACCTGTAAGAGATGCATATACAGGAGTTTCCCCAACCATTGCGATCACCTGGTCTTTTTCCACCAGATCTGCAATCTGTGAAAGATTATGGATTACGCCTGCTGCCGGTGAATGTATGACTCTCTCTTTTCCGTAACCGGCAATAATTCCCGGAATTCCCGTATTCGGCGCTGCCGAACCTTTTGTAATAATTCTCCCGAGATTATGACCTCTCTGGGTTTCCACTACGTAATCCACATCTTTGCCGGCTTCGAATCCAGGCCCAAGTCCTATGGTAAGCGGTGCCATATCTTTTGTAGTTCCCAGATTTTTTTTTGCAAGGATAGCATCGATCACTGCATCCGGTTTCATTTTCTTTATTGCTTCCCCTGACTCATCTGTCATTATCGGAATTTTGCCGGCTTTCCATACTTCCTCACACCTGGTCATATCACTGATCAGCTGACTCACTACACCTTCTACAGCAGTTTCATCGTCATAGACCGCCTCGCAGAAAGCGACTCTCCTTCTGATAGCACTCGGTTTTCTGCCTTCCAGTATCAGTACATGATAACCCGAACGGTACAGACGGTGTATCACTCCGCTTGCAAGGTCACCACCGCCTCTGACAACAAGTCTGGTATTCTGCTTTTTCATTCTCCAGCGGTTCCTTTCTGTTGATTTTCGTTATTTACCTTTTCCACTGCATTGATAATATTCTGATAACCTGTACATCTGCAGAGATTTCCGGACATCTGCTTCTTTATTGCTTCTCTCGATAGTTTTTCCCCACGTTCCAGAAGTACAGTTGCAGACATTACAAATCCAGGTGTACAGAATCCGCACTGAATTGCGCCTTCTTCAATAAAAGCCTCCTGAATTCTGGTAAGCTCTCCATTTTTTTCCAGCCCTTCCAGTGTACGGATATTTTTGCCTTCTGCCCACACTGCAAGGTATATGCAGGAATCTACAGTCTCTCCATCTATGATAACTGTACATGCTCCACATTCTCCTACTTCGCAGCCTTTTTTCACAGAAGTCAGGCCAAGCCGGTTCCTGAGCATATCCAGAAGTGATTCTCTGACATCAACATATTCAGCAACTTCTTTACCATTTACAACACATTGTACAAGCTGCATCTGTTTTTTCATGACCTGTCACACCTCCCCAAACTCTTCAGCAAAATCAAACGATGGTTCCTCCGGCACTCCTGCAAGAACTGCTGTACGGTACAATGCCCTTTTCGCAATTTCACCTGCGATCTGAATACGAAATGCCTTTGAAGCACGCCAGGAATCTCTTGGATTGATCTCACTGCGGATACTGTTTTCCAGTTCCTGATAAAGTTCTTTTGTAATTTTACGGCCTTTCAACAGTTCTTCTGTCTCTGTACATCTCCACGGCACAGGAGCAGCAACGCCAAAAGTAATCCTCACATCTTCAAGAATATCATCTTCTATCTTACTTACCACAGAACAGCTTAAAGTGGCAATATCCATAGCTCTTCGCATGGAATATTTTATATAATGTCCCTGATATCCCTGGTATTCTTCTGAAGGGATAATAACATGCGTCATCACATCTCCCTGTTCGAGCTTTACTTTTCCGGGTCCAAGATAAAATTCTCTTATTGGAACAATACGCTCTTTACCTGTGTTTACTATACGAAGTTTTGCATTGTATGAAAAAACCGTCGGTACGCTGTCCGCACTAACTGCTCCATTGCAGATGTTCCCGCCAATGGTCCCGATATTTCGCACCTGTGGTCCGCCTACCTGGTCAACAGCTTCACCAAGTACAGGTATTCTCTCCTGTATAACAGGATCTCTGGTAATATGCGAAAAAACAGTTCCTGCGCCGATCCAGATATCTCCGTTTTCTTTTACTGTGATGCCTTTCATTTCTTCAATGTCCCGGATACACACAAGAGATGTCCCTGCCATTTTACCTTCTCTGATTTTTATAAGTACATCGCTTCCTCCGGATATAATTCTCGCACCCGGATGCTCTTTCAGAAGAGCTGATGCTTCATCTGTTGTTTTTGCATTATAATAATTCTCAATATCATACATGGCTCTTCCTCCTTCAGATCAGACCTGCTTCTTTAAATCCGTCAATCAGTCTCTGCGGTGTCAGGGGATTTTCGTGGAATGACACACCTGTTGCATGAAGTACGGCATTTCGTATTGCAGGTGCACTCGGAATTGCCGGCGGTTCACCCAGAGCCTTATTACCATATGGACCCATCGGATCATCCAGCTGCACAAAATCCGCTTTGATATCCGGCGTATCAAGTGCAGTCATAAGCTTGTAATCCAGGAGGTTACCGTTCAGAAGTCTTCCTGTCTTCTTATCAAGGATCATCTGTTCACTCAGGCCATATCCCATACCCATGGACATGCCTCCGTGAACCTGCATCTCTGCCAGCTGTGGATTCAGAAGTTTGCCACTGTCATGAACATTTATGATATGGAGTACTTTTATTTTTCCAAGAGATATATCTACTTCTACTTCTGCGAAACAGCAACCTGTAGCTATGGTATTTTTCTTCACCTGTCTGGATACCTCTGCTGTGATAACAGAAGAATTTGTAAGGCTGTAATAACATTCCTGTGCAAGTGCTTCCAGTGCAAGTGCCGGTTCTCCCGCCGCACAGATCCAGCCATTTTCAAGAGTCAGATCTCTTGTGTCAATTTCAGGAAGAAGTGTTTTTGCATAGGCAAGAATTTTATCATAAAGCTGCTCTGCACACTCTTTTATTGCCGTTCCTGTAACAAAAGACTGTCTGGAAGCATAGGCCCCTGTATCAAAAGGTGTCACGTCTGTATCCTGGAAACTGACAATATGTATCTGTTCCGGCTCCATATGAAGTGTTTCTGCTGCCATCTGGGTGAATACAGTATCTGCACCCTGTCCGATCTCCGTTGCTCCAACCTGAAGCTGCACGCTGCCATCCTGGTTAAGGGACATTCTTGCACCTGCAATTTCCAGAGAAATTGGCCACACACCTGTTTTGTAGGAAAACAGTGACAATCCGACACCTCTTCTTAAATTTCCGGTCTGATTTGCATATTCTTTACGCTTTTCATCCCAGTGAATATATTCGGCACCTTTTTGCAGACACTCAAAAATTCCATTTGTATTAGCTGCGATCGGTTTCAGATATTTATCTTCATAATAACCTTTAATGAGATTTTTTCTACGGAACTCCAGCGGATCCATCTTAAGCTGATATGCAATATCATCCATAAAGCACTCTATTGCAAAACATACCTGCGGAATTCCATAGCCGCGCATCGCACCGCCTACAGGTGTATTGGTATAAATTGTATATGCCTCGCCACGTATATTCGGACATGCGTACTGGAGACGCCAGGAAGTCAGGCCGTTGGCAGCTATTGCATGACCATGGGAAGCATACGCACCCTGATTTGAGTACTCTTTCATATCTTTTGCAAGAAGATGACCTTCTTTATCAACACCTGCTGTCAGGTCATATTCTATTGAGTGTCGTGTTCTGGTATTCCGGAAGGTTTCCTCTCTGGAAACATCAAGTTTCACCGGGCGTCCGCCCACCTGCATAGTGAGAAAAGCATTCAGGGGCTCATAAAGAACATCCTGCTTATTTCCAAATCCCCCTCCTACATATGGCTTGATCACACGGATTCTGCCCCACGGAATCCCAAGTGCCTGTCCTATGACACGGCGCATGATATGTGGAATCTGGGTAGATGCAACAACTACAATACGTTCTTTTTCCATATAGGCATAGGAAATCGGATTTTCGATATGGCAGTGCTGAACCATAGGCGTTTTGTATGTGCCTTTTACCACAAAATCTGATTTTTCAAGAGCTTCATCCACATTTCCGATAAAATAGTTGGAACGTACCAGTACATTATCTTTCTTATCAAAATGGATTGGCGGATGAGAGCCGTACATGGATTTCCGTGGATTGGTCTCTACCGGATATTCTTCATATTCTACTTTAATTAATCTCAGTGCTCTTGCAGCTGTCACCTCATCTTCTGCAACAACTGCTGCTATGTCATCTCCATAATAACGTATACGGCCTGTGAGAATATTTCTGTCTGCCACATCCTGGTGTGCCAGTTCCACTGACCAGGGATGTCCAGGTGTAGGATAACAGTGATCGGGAACATCTTTAAATGTAACTACCTTTACGACACCTTCCAGAGCTTCTGCTGCGCTTGTATCAATGGACGTAACGATTCCATTTCCGATAGTTGAATGAAGGATTTTTGCTACAAGACAGCCCGCCGGGGCAATATCATCTGTAAATTTTGCCCTTCCCGTTACTTTTTCATAAGCATCCACACGCGGAATACTTTTACCTGTCATAATCTCTCACCCTTTCTTTTAATTTTATAAAAAAAGCCGGACCAATTCCAAGAAACTTCCTGTTCCCCTCTGAACTGACGTCCGGCTCCGAACCATGCTATTTTTTACCGCTGAAAATCAGCAGCTATTCAGTTGCTTTCAATAATTGTTAACAACATTCTATCATATTTCATATATGGTTTTCAATATTTTATTGTCATTTTGAAATTGTATAAATAATATTAACTGTAAACGAAGTGAACAGTAACAATACTATCACCGAACATTTCATTCGTAACAATTGTTACTATTTTTCTGGCGTCAGAAGTCCCCTGAGATCGTGTATCACATGTCGTGGACATTTCACTGCACACATTCCACAGCTGAGACAGTATTTTTCATCGATCACTGCACAGTTATCCTCTACTTTTACGGCGCCTGCCGTACATGTTTTCTCACAGATCCCACATCCGATGCAGCTTACTTCACACTGTTTTTTTGCAGCCTGTCCTTTCTGTCTGTTGGAACATTTCACTACAATATAATTTGCGCACTCATGGATATGTATCACCTTCTGCGGACACACACGTGTACAGGCTCCACACGCAATACACTTTTCTTCATCCACCTGAGCAACACCATATTCATTTATAAAAACAGCATCATATTTACATTTTTCTACGCAGGCTCCACAACCAATACAGCCGTCTTTACAGGCATTTTCGCCTTCTGCCGCCCGGCATCCACCATTGCAGGCAACAACTGCTGCCCTGTATGGAAATTTTTTCTTTTTAGCCATACTAATGCTTCCTTTCATAGGGAGTTCCACTAAGAGGCAGACTGTATCTGCGTACTCCGTCATATCTGCAGTATGCATCTGCAATCGCCGGTGCTGTAGGAATGGAGGTAATCTCCCCTATGCCGATGGCTCCGCATGCGACATTCAATCCCGGTTTATCAATCACAATCGCTTTGACTTCCGGAACCTCATGCGCACGGAACAGTCCAAGAGATCCGAATTTTTCAATTGGCCGGCAGTTTTCATCAATAGGATACTGTTCCTGGAGCGCAAAGCCCATGGACATCACTACTCCACCCTCTATCTGTCCCTCGCAGGATAACGGATTTACTGCTTTTCCAACGTCATGTGCAGCAACCATTTTTTCAAGTTTACCTGTTTTCGGATCCAGAATGCACATCTGTGTGGCGTAACCATAAGCCACATGTGAAACAGGATTCGGTACATTTGCACCAAGCGGATCTGTTTTTGCAAGGTATTCTCCGTAATATACGATTCCCTTTATATCTTTCAGAGATTTACCTGCTCTCCTGTCTTCCATCAGTTTCTCACAGGCCCTGCGGCAGGCTTCTCCTGTTATCAGGGTCTGTCTGGATCCTGAAGTTGTTCCTGAGTCCGGTGAAATCCAGGTATTACTTCTCTCATATACGATATCGTTATGTGACAGATCTGTATTTGTAACTACCATCTGGACAAGAACTGTCCCAAGTCCCTGGCCGATACAGGAAGCACCGGTGTAAATATGAAGTTTTTCATCGTCTTCCACGATCAGTTTCACACGACCTGTGTCTGGAATTCCTACACCGACACCTGCATTTTTCATGGCACAGCCAATACCCACAGGTTTACCTTCTGCAAGTGCTTTATCATAGTCTTCTTTTACAGCTTCCAAAGTTTCTACAAGCCCTGTGGAATTATCAACAATCTGACCGTTCGGAAGAGTCTCTCCCGGGCGAATGGCATTACGGTACCGGATCTCCCATGGTGTTATCCCGACTTTATCCGCCATCATATTCAGAAGTGTTTCTGTTGCAAAACAGGTCTGGGTAACTCCAAAGCCCCTGAAAGCTCCTGCCGGTGGATTGTTTGTATAATATGCAGTTCCCTCAATCTCGAAATTCTCATAATGATAAGGGCCTGCCGCATGTGTGCAGGCACGTTCCAGCACCGGACCGCCAAGGGACGCAAATGCTCCTGTATCTGATTTTACGGAAGCTTTTACCCCCATGATGTTTCCGTTTTCATCACATCCCATCGTCAGATTCATATAAAACGGATGACGTTTCGGGTGCACCAGAAGCGACTCCTGTCTTGTGAGTTTCACTTTTACCGGTTTCTTCGTCACATAGGTAAGCAGCGCAGCCAGATGCTGTACTGTCATATCTTCTTTACCTCCGAAGCCGCCTCCTACCAGAGCATTCTGGACTTTTACCCTGTCTGTCCCAAGAAGCAGAGAACACTCATGAAGTGTCTGATGCGCAGACTGGTCTGTAGAATAAATAAATACATCTCCATCCTCATCATAAAAAGCCACTGCACATTCCGGTTCAAGAAATGCATGTTCTGTCCATGGTGTCTCAAAATAATGTGAAATCACATATTTGGAATTTCTGATCGCCTCATCAGCATTTCCTCTGCTGATATGCTTATATGCGCAGATATTGTTCTCTTCTTCGTCAAATACTTTTGGCGCATCCGGAGCTGCTGCTTCCTCTATTGTATGTATATGAGGCAGTACTTCATATTCTACCCTGATCAGTTTCTTTGCCTTTTCTGCTGTTTCTCTGTCTCTGGCTGCCACAAGTGCTATCGCATCTCCCAGATAATGAACAAGTCCACCCACAGGAATCAGCGTGTACTGATCATGCTTCAGATGACCTATTTTATTTTCTCCTGGTATATCCTCAGCTGTCACGACAGCTTCTACTCCCGGAAGTGCCTTTGCCGCCGAAGTATCTACTGACAAAACTCTCGCACGCGGATATTTACTTCTGAGTGCCGTTCCGTAAAGCATCCCCTCCAGATAAAAATCATCCGGATATTTTCCTGTTCCAAGTACTTTCTCTTCTACATCTACCCTTGATACTCTGCTGCCAAGCGTCCAGGAAGGATCTCCATCATCCGGAAGTACTCCTTTTTCCAGAATGGCTGCTGCCAGACGTACTGCATCTATGATTTTTACATAACCGGTACAGCGGCAGTAATTATTTCGAAGTGCATACCTGATCTCCTCATCGGAAGGCGTTCTGTTTATATCCAGAAGTGCCTTGGTACACATTACCATTCCAGGAATACAGAATCCACACTGCACTGCACCTGCTTTTCCATATGCATAAGTATATACCTGTCTTTCCCATTCAGGCAGCCCTTCTACTGTTATTATATTTTTCCCTTCCAGTGAATCAGTGTCAGGAACACAGGCCTTACAGGTCATCCCGTCGATAATCACCGTACAGGCTCCACATGCACCCTCACTGCATCCATCCTTGACAGAAGTCAGGTGAAGTTCATCCCGAAGAAACCTTAGTAGTTTCTGATTTACGGAAGTTTCCACAGTCTGTCCGTTTACCATAAATGTTGCCATGGCGGATTCTCCTTTTCCAGCTTACATCAGGAGGTAAGCATAATCATTGATCACTGTGCAGATGAGTTCAGACAGTCCCTCTGTAAGAATTCCGGACGGCTGATCTGCTTTTACAGTTTCTTCTTTTTTATCAATACGTATCCTGATTTCTTTTGCTTCTCTGTCAAGAACAGCGAAGCCGTTATTTGCGCTGTTGTTCATGTCCTCTTCTGACGCAAACAAAGTAAACTTATCTTTATATGGTGCTCCTGCATACTGACAGAAAGAATGACAGTTTCCACATTCATTACACATATAATCCACATGAAGTACCTGGAGGAGTTCCATCGATGGTACCTCGATCAGTACATTGGAACGGTTTGGACATACATCCACACAGTTTCCGCAGACACGTTTATGTGCGGTAAATTCTTCTTTCTCTATAGCATCTTTCTTTTTCAGACAGTCAAGAAGAGGCGATTTTTCTTCAGTTCTTTTTCCTGCTGTCTTTTTCTGACTCTTCTGGTAATGAATATCTGTCAGAGATTTTTCAGCAAGTTCACGGACCTTTTCAGTTATAACTTCACCCGTTTTCCCGATATTGCATTCTTCTGTTTTTTCCGCAATTTTAGTCAGCCATTTATATCCGCCCGGTTTCAGAAGAACTGTCGCCACTGTCACAGGCCAGATTCCAGTTTCCACGATCTCAGTAATATTTTTCTGATCGGCTCCGCCAGAGAAAGACATTGGAAGTTTTCCGCCAAAAGATTCTGACAGCCGTGCCGCAACAGAAATGGAAAGTGGGAAAAGCGCCTTGCCTGACATATACATTTCTTCTCCTGGCAACTCCTGTCTCTTAATATCTACAGGGAAAGTATTTGTAAGTTTCACACCGAATGCAAGTCCTTCCTGTTCAGCTGCAGCCATAAGGCGTTTCAGCATAGGCACTGCATCTTCATACTGAAGGTCATCTTTAAAATGAAAATCTGTAAATGCCATGTAATCATATCCCAGCCCGTCCATGGCTTTTCTTACAAACTCATATCCAAGAAGTGTCGGATTACATTTCACATAAGTATTGATATGTTTTTCTTTAAGAAGGTACATGACAATATTTTCAATTTCCTGTGGAGGACATCCATGCATGGTTGAAAGCGTGATGGAGTTGCACACCTCTGAAGGAATTGCCTCAATATCTTCTTTGGTCACATGCTCAAAAAGCTCCGCATGTTCCAGAAGCCAGATTCTGCATTCCTTAAATACTTCAGTGTCTTTTGCATCTTTCAGCCCTTCGATAAATGCATCAATTTTGGGATCCTGAATGCCTTCCAGATTATATCCGCAGGACATATTGAACTGAAATCCATCCGGGCTTCCAAGTCCGAATTCTTTTGCGATCACATGAATGGCCATCCAGGCTTTTACGTATTCTTCCATCGCCTGCGGAACATAAAGTTCTGTTGACCATTCGCAGTTATATGCTTCATCTTCTGCCACTATACAGGGTTTCGGAATACATGCGGAAAGTTCCGGTCCGTCCATTTTCTGTACTGTCTTCAGTTCAAAAAAACGTCCGCCTGCATAATATGCCGCTACAAGATTCTGTGCCAGCTGTGTATGCGGGCCCGCTGCCGGTCCCACAGGTGTCTCAAGTTTTCTTCCGAAAATTTCCACGGTTCTGTCCGGATCTGCCACATAGGCTTTCTGGATTCCAAATATCTGTCCTGTTTTTTTATGTTCTTCAAGTATCCATTCCATCAGCTGTCCAAACGGAATACTTTTCATAATATCACTCATATTTCCTGCCTCCTTCTGATCCTGGCTGTTTATCCGTTGATACTCTCTGCCAGTTTTCCTGCCGCCTGTCTGCACTCGGCCATGATTTTTTCCTCATCACATACGCAGAGTTCTCTGTTTTTCATAAGTACCTGTCCGTTACAGATTGTAGTCCTTACCATACTTCCATTTACTCCAAACAGCAGATGGCTGTTAAAGTTACTTTTATTTATCGGTGTCAGCGGATCATAATCTACAATGATCACATCTGCGGCACTGCCTTTTTCCAGGCTTCCCGGTCTGCTCCTGAAATATCTGCCTGCAATTTCTCTGTTCCCCTCAAAAAGCATCTGCGGTACTTCACTCCATGCTGCTTTTGGATCACAGAGATGATGTTTGTGAAGGATATTTGCCACTTTCCATGATTCCATCATGTCATGGGTATATCCATCTGTTCCAAGTCCTGTCACAATTCCTTTATGCACGATTTCCATGGTAGGAGGACAGCCACAGGCATTTCCCATATTTGACTCAGGATTATGTACAACCATGGTATCTGTTTCTTTTATCAGATTCATTTCATGTTCATTCACATAAATGCAGTGACCGAGAAGAGTCTTCGGACCAAGGATATTCCAGTCATAAAGACGGTCCACGATACGTTTGCCATGTTCTTTCAGACACTGATGAAGGTCATAAATCCCTTCTGCAACATGGATATGGTATCCCACTCCCTCAGGTTTCAGTTCATTACAGAGTTCCATTGTTTCATCTGAAATGGTAAAAGAAGCATGCATTCCCATCATTGCAGCGACCATGTCATTATTCTCTTTCTGGACATGTCTGATAAAATCCACATTTTCCATCACAGACTCACGTGATTTCTCCATTCCGTCCCTGTCTGAGATCTCATAGCAGAGACATGTCCGGATACCCAGATCTTTCGCAGCTTCCTCTATCGCATTCAGAGATCCTCTGATATGTCCAAAGCTTGCATGATGGTCAAATACAGTAGTCACACCGTTTTTGATAGAGTCAATATAGGTGGCATATGCAGAAAGTTTTGTTTGTTCCAGAGTCAGATGCCTGTCTATATTCCACCACATACCCTCCAGAATATCCAGAAAACCTTCAGGATTATATCCGTTAACATTCAGTCCTCTTGCAAAAGCACTGTAAATATGTTCATGTGTATTGATAAAAGCCGGCATAATAACACCACCGGCTGCATCTATATATTCTGCAGCCGGATACATACGTCTTATTTCTTCTGTGGTTCCTGTTGTCTCTATGACATTGCCATTGATCAATACAGCTCCGTTCTCAATATATGTATTGGCTGAATCTCTTGTAATTAACCTTCCGTTTCCTACAACCAGCATCTGAAGCCCTCCCTGTCTTGTAAATTTTTCCCAATGTTAAAACAAATACGCCAACTATTTTAGGAATTTTATACTATTAATGTATCATACTGCACCGGTTATTTCAACCTTATAGCACAAAATCTTTTTTCTTTTCTAAAAATTTTTGTATTTTTTTACACAAAAAAAGCAACCGAACATTCTCAGCTCCGTTGCTTCTGTTATTATAACTTACTTTTATAATGTTTTCAATACTTTCAGTCTTCCTGCGCTGTCCTTCCAGTCTGCCGGCTCCGTTTCCACAAGATATCCTCTTCCATTTCCCACATGCCACTCATAAAAGCTACGTGCCGGTTCCCCATAAGCTTCCAGTACGTTCATGATCGTACCGCCATGTACAACCATGGCAGCCTCATGAATTCCTGTTTCCAGACATTTTGTGAGCACCCTGTGGAATCCACAAAGATTCCTGTCCCTGCACTGCTCACGACTCTCCCCTCCGGGAAACGGCAATGTTCCATTGCTGTCCACCCATTCCTGATAATGAGGATTGTCAGTGAGTTCCAGATAATTTCTGTTTTCAAATTCTCCGAAATCGCACTCCGAAAGTTCTTTTATTGTTTCCACTTCAAAATCCGGAAAAAGGATCTCCGCAGTCTCCATACATCTTCGCAGCGGACTTGCAAAAACCATTTCAGGTTCCGGATAAACCAGCGTCCGAAGAAAAGCCTTTCCCTGCGGGCAAAGCGGCTCATCTGTCACTCCGATATATCGTTTTTTAAGATTTCCTTCTGTCATTCCGTGCCGTATCAGCCAGATTTTAAGCATTTTTGATCACCGTCCCGATACCACATACAACTCTTGTTACTTTTTCTGAAAAAAGCGCCAGTTCTGTACAGACCCTTCCCACTGCTTCCCTGTACCTGCGGTCAAAGGCATCAATGGGAACTACGCCATATCCGACCTCATCAGACACAAGAATTATTTCTGGATTATTCCGGATTAATTTTCCGGCCAGGTCGCCGACTTCACGGCCTTCTTTCAGTTCTTTCCGGATAAATTCATGAAATCCCAGAACTCCATCTGCTCTTAAAAGCGTTTCCAGGTCAGCTTCTTCGCCCCTGACCCATGTAATATCCGGATATTCTGCTTCTGCCAGTTCTTTTTTGCCCTGGAAAGCTCCTCCAATGATCATTTTCATAATTAAATCTTCTCCCATCAGTTACGGAAAAACAACTGTAACAACTGCCAGTATCAGCACTGACCATACTTCACAGAGACAGAGAAAATATCCTGCAAGATCTCCGGTTGTTCCTCCAAAATACTTCATTGCCTTATATCTGTAAAAAACAAACACCAAAAGCGCTGTTATAAATGCCGAAATACCCCATATCGGCTGTATATACACATCTGCTGCCAGAAGAAAGATCAGATAAACTATAAGTGTGATCCTTACAGGGCGGTCTTCTGCTTTACGCGAAAACTCTGCCACTGTACCGGAGGCATTTGCTTTAGGCAGGCTTAATACTCCCAGTCCTGACAGACACCGTGAAATACAGAACCCGAGTGCCATAATACAAAGTGCCTTCCAGTTATCGTTTATCTGACTGTAACCACCGTAAAAAGCCATAAAATACACACAGGCTGTGATCACCGCAAATGCACCTGCATGAGAATCTTTCAGTATTTCCAGGCGTTTTTCACGATCACGCCAGGAACTTAACGCATCTGAAGTATCCAGAAGACCATCTACGTGAATCCCACCTGTTATTACGACAGGAATAAGCACAAGGATTACTGTAAGAAATCCGTTTCCGATTCCAAAATACCAGCCGGTTTTTGCAGCCAGAAGGGAAACCGCTCCGATCACAGCTCCGATGAATGGAAAAAAACAAAACATGTATTTCATATTTTCTTTACTCCAATCAGCCTGGGGCATCGGAATTTTTGAAAACATGGCAAATGCGATTTTAAAACTGTTCCATAAACTTTTCATGAAAGTTCCTCTCTTATCTTATGTATTTCACTGAAATCCAACAGGGGAAGTTCCTGTTTGTGATACACCGGAATTCCATATACCACTTCCACAACCTGATCTGCCAACCTGGCAAGTTTCTGGTTGATCAGCCCGAGATACTTCTGATAAGTTTCTGTTTCCCCTTCATACACTACCGCTTCCGAAAAAATCTCATTTGTGACAATCACAATATCTCCGGCCTGCCTGCAAAGGCTCCTGATTCCCTCCAGAACCGCCTCAACAGTATTTTCTCCTGCACCATCTTTTTGGAACATTTCGTTCGCAACCAGATTGGACATACATTCCAGCAATACAGTGCTTTGTTCCGGAACCTTTACATTCTGCAGGCCTGTATAACACTCTACAGTCTCAAATCCCTTGCCACTCCTCATATTCCTGTGCCGTGCCACTCGCTTTTTGCTTTCTTCATCAAAAGGAAACATGGTTGCAATATAAATTCTTTTTTTCTCACCAAGAGCCAGTACACAGTCCTCTGCAAATGCTGATTTTCCACTGCCGCTGCCTCCGGTTACAAGAATCATCATATTTATTTCAGCTCCTCATACTGATCTACATGAATATCCTCAAAAGTACTCATGGTGTTGTAAACTGCCATTCCCATATCAAGATAAGGGAAAAGCGCCACTGCGCCACTGCCTTCACCAAGACACATATCACCATGGATCACCGCTTCTTTTTCCAGAGCTTCAAGAATCAGTTTTGCCGCCGGTTCCTTCGATACATGTGAGGCAATCATATAATCTCCTGCCTGTGGACAGATTCTCATTGCGATCAACGCAGAAACACAGGAAATAAATCCATCGATCACAACCGGAACACCAAGGGCCGCTCCTCCGAGAAAGACGCCAGCCATTCCCGCAATATCAAGTCCGCCTACTTTTGCCAGCACATCTACCGGATCTGAAGGATCCGGCCGGTTAATTTCGATTGCCCTGTGGATGGCTTCAATTTTGCGGAGCAGGCCTTCACTTGAAAGCCCTGCTCCACGGCCGGTCATTTTTTCTACAGGTTCATCAAGAAGAACAGATGCCACAGCACTGCTTGTTGTAGTATTACCGATGCCCATCTCGCCGGTTGCAAGCAGGTTGTAACCTTTTTCTTTCAGCCTTACAACCATCTCAACACCTGCTTCCAGGCCTTTTACCGCCTCTTCTTTTGTCATTGCAGGTCCTTTTGTCATATTACGTGTTCCCATAGTGACCTTCAGATCTGTAGGAACTTCTGTATCAACAACCATTCCCACATCTACCGGAAATACGTCTGTATGACACTGTCTGCACATAACACAGGCTGACGTATCTCCTTTCAGAAAATTTCTGGCAACAATTGCCGTAACTTCCTGTCCTGTCTGGGTCACCCCTTCTTCTACCACCCCGTTGTCCGCACACATTGCCACCAGAGCACGTTTTCCGATGGAAACATCTGCTGTTCCTTCAATTCCGGCGATCTGAATCACCAGATCTTCCATTTTTCCAAGTGAGTGAAGCGGTTTTGCAATACTGTCCCAACGTTTTGAGGCATTCTTCATTGCACTTTTATCCAGTGGTTTTATTTTCTTAAGTGTTTCTTCCAATAACATTTCTTTTTCCCGCCTTTTTATTTTCCTGTTGTGAATACAAAAAACTTACTGAAAATATAATTCAGCGCAAGCACAATAAACTGTGTGATAAATTTTCCTGCCATATCTGCAAGTCCGACTTTTTCGACCAGAAGCCATACACCGCCAACTTCTACTACCATGGTAACAAGACGGGCGCTCACAAATTTGAAGAACGGTTGAATATGATCTTTCAGAGTCTCACATTTATCTTCAAAAACAAATTTCGAGTTTACCACATACGCAAAAATAATAGCAACAATGATTGAAATAATATTTGCAACAGTAAGTTCAAGTCCTGCTTTTCTCAGGCCGTAAAAACAGATCAGATTTACCAGTGTGGTACACCCTCCCCAGAAAATATATCTGAGAATATCATTATTGTAACATTTCCAGAAAAGCTGAATCAGAAATTTAATCGGTTTCATTTTTTACTCCTGTTATTTTTTATCGTTTGTTTCTCCTGCATTTCCATTTATGATTCTGGAAACAATATATCTCGGCCTTCGTCGGACTTCTTCATAAATCCTAGCTATATAAAATCCGATTATACCAAGACTCAGCATTATTGCGCTTCCTATGAGAAGCATCACAAGGATCGTCGTTGTATATCCCTCTACTGCATGTCCACGGAAATACTGTACAAGTGAATAAATGATCAGGACCAGTGAACCCACAAAACAGATTCCCCCTGCTATACTGATAAACTGCAGCGGAATTGTTGTAAATGATACAATATTTGTGAAAGCATACCGGATAAGAGAACCTACCGTCCACTTTGACATGCCAGCAGCCCGTTCATGAACCTCAAATTCAACAGTTGTCGTCTGATATCCCACCCAGGAAGATATCGCCCTGAAAAACAGTTTCTGCTCAGGCATAGACAGAACTGTCTTTACCACCTGCCTGTCCAGCATTTTAAAATCAGACGTATTCTCCATATCTACTTTCATGATTCCGGACATAATTCTGTAAAAGAAGCCTGCACTTTCCCTGTGAAAGACGCTCTCCTCACCACGGTTTTTCTTGATTCCTTCTATAACCTGAAATCCTTCCTGCCATTTGCGGTACATTTTCACAAGTGTTTCCGGCGGATGCTGAAGATCACAGTCCATAACAGCTGTTACATCTCCTGTGGCATATGCCAGGCCGGCAAGAATTGCGGCCTCTTTTCCGAAATTTCTCGAAAACTGAACTCCCGTTATCCGTGAGTCTTTTGCCGCCTGACTCGAAATTTCTTCTGCCGTGCGGTCTGTTGAACCGTCATTAACAAAAACAAGTTCATAGGAAATGTCTGCTCCTTCCAGCACTCTGCGCACTTCATCACACATCCTGCTGATCATCTGCTCTTCATTAAAAGCAGGAATTACTACTGATAACAGACTCATTTATACTTTCTTTTTCCCTTTCTGTTCATAAATACTACCCAACTGTAGCACAGGATACCAATACAAGTCAAGCCAAGGCCTGTCTTCAGATACGGCGTACAGTACACGAGTCTGATCTCATGACTTCCTTCAGACAGTTCAATTGCCATATACATGGTATTTGCCTGTTTAACTTCTGTTTCTCTGCCATCTACATAAGCTTTGAACCCTTTATTATAAGGGAGGGCGATCAGAAGAGCTTTCGGAGAAGACACCGATATTTTTCCGGTGATCTCATTTGTTTTCATCTGTACCTCCGTCAGTGATTCCTCTGCAAGCTTATCTGTCTGACTGTCTACTTTGTTCATTGGCTGACATACAATTTCCAGATCATCCAGGGTGTATACACCTGTATTCTCAAATGTTAATGTAATTGAACTTTTGCCATTTACAGAATATCCCGTATTGCAGATAAAATTATGTTTTCCACTGTATGCATTGTATTTATCTGTAAAAATGCTAATAGTTTTTTCAGGGAAAGATCCTTTTATATCAATCGTAGCCTGCTGGCTTTCTTTCCAGTAACGCCATTTGCTGTTTTCATAAAGGAGCTGATTCTGCTCATATTTCGTCATTTTGTTCCATTTTTTGTCACTTACCATTTCAAGAGGAGAAAGTGCTTCATAATCCACATTTTCGGTGATCAGATAAGTTTCACTGTTACGGAGCCCATGAAATGTAAGTTTAAGTTTGGCATTTTCCTCTGTAACAGTTATTTTACCATCTTTCATATGGCATCCTTCACCAGTTGAAACCTTATAAGCGATTTTTCTGTCACTGAAAACAGGTTCTGTCTCCGGAAGGAAACTGTCTTCAAGTACAACTCCCTGAAGCAGTGCCTGTTGTTTTTCTGTAGCAGACATCTTTTCATATTCAGATCTCGGAATATAAGAATCATAAGTATATCCTATCGGAAGACTGTGTTCATTTTCATATGCCAGATATTTTTTGTTATCTTTTTTTGCTTTTCCTGCTTTTTTTGAATATCCATACGGAAGATATCCGGTTCCCTTTTCTCTTACGACAAAATATTTCACTGCCGCCAGACGATCCAGGATTGTTCTTCCATCCAGATTTTCATAACGGTGTTCTTTGGGGGCATTCAAAAATACTTCCTCAAAAAATTTACCGATACACTCACTTGCCACACTGAAATAATAAGAAGTTCCATTAGTTCCCATCTGCATGGATGAGTTATCATAGGTCAGTGAATCCAGCTGATCGTATCGATATACCGTTTTATCTCCTGTTTCCAGAACAGCAAAATCTGTTCCGGCTTCCAGTTTTTCAAGTGCTTCTCCTTTTTCTGCATACTCTGAAAGATAATCTTTTTCCATGGAGTACTGATAATAAATATTAAAAACAATTCCCGCAATTAAAAGTCCCGACAACATAACTGTCAGATTTTTCTTCTTTACAAATACTGATCCGTAAGTCAGGATCACAAAAACAGAAAGTGTAAGAATCAGAACTCCAATCATATTTCTCGGTGTTCTCGCAGCATCCGGGAGAAGTACAAGTCCGCAGTACACCAGAAGCATCACAAAAATTCTTCGTTTTTCTTTTAGCGTAAGTGCAAATATATCAGGATATATTTTTACAAAGATGTATGAAATCATCATTCCATATGCCCATATCCAGCGGTTGGATACATAAGAAAATCCATTAAGGACATGTCCGGCAAACGGAATCAGAAGAAACAGATTCAAAAGAATAAATCCTGCCTTCAGTGTACTGTATTTTTTTCTTTTTGAAAAAAGTACAAACACACCTGCAAGAGATATTGCAGAATATCCCGCAACACCCCACTGAATCATATTTTCTCCGATCAGACATCCCAGATATTTTTCGTAGTAAATTCTGTCATAAAACAGCGGCACATAGTTAGACGCATTGAACCGTTCCGTTCCAAACACAGGAAGCAACACGGGAAGTAATATCACTGCTGCAATCAGTAATGCGATCACAGAATAGACAATAAATACGCCCAGCCAGTGTCCTATATTTTTCAGTGAATGGTCCTGAAAAATCTGAAAAAAACGGAACACCGCATACAGTACCATAAAAATAACGATCATATAGAAAAAATAGAAATTCGACAGCCCTGCAATCGCCACTGACCATATATAAACATATGGTTTTTCTTTTTTGTAGATTTTGTCAATTCCCATCAAAATCAGAGGCAGATAAATCATTGGATTGGCAAAATACGGGTGTTTCATGGAAGCATAGATTGTCCAGCCTGCAAATATGTAAATCATAGTCCCCATAAATGTAGCCTGCTTGGAATTCCTGTGATAAAAACTGTATCTGCTAAAAGCAATTCCAGCCAGATAAATACGCAGAAAAATCAAAAATCCGTACAGTGCTTCTGTGTGTTCCGGTTTTATAAACACAGAAAGTAATGTCAACGGATCTCCAATCACATAATAATGCAGTGTAGTAAGAATATCTGATCCATATCCTATATGCATATCCCACATAGGGATACTGAATTTGTGTTCCACAAACAGGCTGTAAAGAATCTTTCTCAGATATTCTCCATAATATGCCAGTGAATTCAGATGTTGTGGTACACCGTCATGTTTCCATATAAGTGACTTTCCATTTAGATAAAATCTGGATATCAAAAAAGCCGAGATTACCAGAAAAACTATCGTATAGATCAGATAAAAATCTGTATTTTTTGTTTTCTGTAGTCTTTTCTTCATATCATTCTCTCTTAAAAAAGCCGCGGTACAAAAAGTACCGCGGCCTGTTAATCCGAATTATTCTTCTTCGCCGTACATAGCTACGAGTTTATTCAGATATGCATATCTTGCTTTTGCTTCAGATTCATTCTTAGCAAACAGTCTTGCTGCTTTTTCCGGGTTCTGACGCTGCAGAGAGTTGTAACGAACTTCGCCGTTCAGGAAGTCCATATAGTTCTCCATGTCTGGTGTCTTGGAATCCAGAGCAAATTTCTTGTCTGCTGCCGGGTTGAAGCGGAAGTTATGCCAGTATCCGCACTTAACTGCCAGTTCTTCTTCTGTCTGAGCTTTTGCCATACCTTTCTTGATACCATGGTTGATACATGGAGCGTATGCAATAATCAGAGACGGTCCCGGATAAGCTTCTGCTTCAGCAATAGCTTTTACAGTCTGGTTGAAGTCAGCACCCATGGAAATCTGTGCTACGTATACATAACCATAGCTCATTGCGATGGAAGCCATATCTTTCTTCTTAGTTTCTTTTCCGCCAGCTGCGAACTGAGCGATTGCACCTGTAGGTGTAGATTTGGAAGACTGTCCGCCTGTGTTGGAGTAAACTTCTGTATCGAATACCATTACGTTGATGTCACGTCCGCTTGCGAGAACATGGTCAACACCACCGAATCCGATATCGTAAGCCCATCCATCACCACCGAAGATCCACTGGGATTTCTTGGACAGATAATCTTTCTGAGCAAGGATTTCTTTTGCTGCATCACATCCGCATGCTTCCAGAGCTGCGATGAGTTTGTCTGTTGCTGCACCGTTAGTTGCTCCTACAGCAAATGTATCCAGCCATTCCTGACCAGCTTCTTTAACTGCTTCGTCTTTACCATCAGCTACAACAGCTTCTACTTTTGCTTTCAGGCCATCACGGATAGCTCTCTGAGCAAGAAGCATACCATAACCAAACTCAGCGTTGTCTTCGAACAGTGAGTTAGCCCATGCAGGACCCTGTCCTTTAGCGTTTGTTGTGTATGGAGTGGACGGTGAAGAGTTACCCCAGATAGAGGAACATCCTGTAGCATTTGCAATGTACATTCTGTCACCGAACAGCTGAGTGATCAGTTTAGCATAAGGTGTTTCACCACAACCTGCACATGCTCCGGAGAACTCAAGCAGAGGCTGTTTGAACTGGCTTCCCTTAACTGTTGTTTCTTTAAATTTAGCAATAACATCTTCTTTAACCGGAAGTTCTCTTCCATAATCAAAGAATTTCTGAAGTCCTGCGTTTGCTTCCATGTTTTCCATAGCAAGTGCTTTTGCACCTTTCTTACCTGGGCAAACGTTAGCACAGGAACCACATCCTGTACAGTCATAAGCTGATACAGTCATGGTGAATTTGTATTCTTTCATACCTGTCATAGGCAGAGTAGCCATTCCTTCAGGTGCATTTGCAGCTTCTTCTTCTGTAAGTGCTACCGGGCGGATTGCTGCATGTGGGCAGACATATGCACAACGGTTACACTGGATACAGTTTTCCGGCTGCCATACAGGAACATTTACTGCGATACCACGTTTTTCGTATGCAGCTGTTCCGGACGGTGTAGTACCATCAACATATTCTTTGAATGCAGATACAGGAAGTGTATTACCTTCCTGTGCATTGATCTTGCACTGGATGTTATTTACGAAGTCCTGAGCTTCCTGTGCACCATGGTCAGCGTGAGCCATGAAGAGACCTTCATCAGCTGCATCTTTCCAGCTTTCCGGAACTTCAACTTCTACAACCTGTTTTGCACCAGCATCGATAGCTGCCCAGTTTTTCTGAACAACGTCATCACCTTTACGTCCGTAAGTAGCTTTTGCAGCTGCTTTCATCAGTTCAATTGCCTGATCTTCCGGAATGATACCTGTCAGTTTGAAGAATGCAGACTGAAGGATTGTGTTGATACGTGTTGGTCCCATACCAGTTTCAATACCGATCTTAACACCATCGATAGTGTAGAATTTGATATTGTGGTTAGCGATGAATGCTTTAACCTGTCCTGGCAGATGTTTTTCAAGGCCTTCCATATCCCATGCACAGTTCAGAAGGAATGTACCACCGTCAACAAGTTCCTGAACCATGTTGTATTTATTTACATAAGAAGGATTATGACATGCAACAAAGTTTGCTTTGTGGATCAGGTATGTGGATTTGATCGGTTTCTTACCAAAACGAAGGTGAGACATTGTAACACCGCCAGATTTTTTGGAGTCATAATCAAAATATGCCTGAGCATACATGTCTGTATTATCACCGATGATCTTGATGGAGTTTTTGTTAGCACCTACTGTACCGTCTGCTCCCAGACCCCAGAACTTACAGTTTGTAGTTCCTTCCGGAGTTGTAACAAGCGGAGCGCCTGTTTCAAGAGACAGATTTGTAACATCATCAACGATACCAATAGTGAATTTTTCTTTTGTTGTGTTCTCATATACTGCAACGATCTGTGCCGGTGTAGTATCTTTGGAACCCAGACCATAACGTCCTGTAAAGATTTTAACATCTTTGAATTTGCTGTCTTTTAATGCAGCAACAACGTCAAGGTACAGAGGCTCACCAAGAGCTCCTGGCTCTTTTGTTCTGTCAAGAACGCTAATCTGTTTAACGGAATCCGGAATAGCATCGATCAGTGCCTGTGCGCAGAATGGTCTGTAAAGACGAACTTTAACAACACCAACTTTTTTGCCTGCTGCTGCAAGGTAATCGATTGTTTCTTCGATTGTATCATTTACAGAACCCATAGCGATGATGATATGCTCAGCATCTTCAGCTCCGTAGTAGTTAAACAGTTTGTAATCTGTTCCGATCTTTTCATTTACTTTGTCCATGTATTCCTGAACTACTGCCGGAAGAGCATCATAGTACGGGTTACATGCTTCTCTTGCCTGGAAGAAGATATCCGGGTTCTGAGCTGAACCTCTCTGGCATGGGTGATTCGGGTTAAGAGCATGATCACGGAAAGCCTGGATAGCTTCCATATCAGCCATATCCTTCAGATCTTCATAATCCCATGTTTCAATTTTCTGGATTTCGTGAGATGTACGGAATCCATCGAAGAAGTTGATGAATGGAACTTTACCTTTGATTGCTGCAAGATGAGCAACAGGTGTCAGGTCCATAACTTCCTGTACAGAAGATTCGCAGAGCATTGCACATCCGGTCTGACGACAGGCCATAACGTCGGAATGATCTCCGAAAATGGAAAGTGCGTGAGAAGCAAGTGCACGGGCAGATACGTTGATAACACCCGGAAGCTGCTCACCGGCGATTTTGTAAAGGTTCGGGATCATAAGAAGAAGACCCTGTGATGCAGTATAAGTAGTAGTCAGAGCACCTGCTGCCAGAGATCCGTGTACTGCACCTGCAGCACCAGCCTCAGACTGCATCTCTGTAACCTGTACTTCCTGTCCGAAGATGTTCTTTCTTCCCTGGGTAGCCCACTCATCTGTTGCTTCCGCCATAACAGAAGAAGGGGTAATCGGGTAAATAGCAGCTACATCAGAATAAGCATATGATGCATGAGCGGCTGCATGGTTACCATCCATGGTTTTCATCTTTCTTGCCATAGTTTTGTTTTCCTCCTTAAAGGTATGATGAAAATTATTTATTTTTCTAGGTCTGGTATAAGACCTAAAATTCCGTGTATTATTATAGCATACAATCCTTGAATTATTCAACTGGGATTACCTGATTTTCTGTATATAATTACATACAAAGCATCATTTTTGCCCGTAAAAAAAGTTACAGTGCACAAACTTTTGTGAACTATAACTTTTCGGACTATCCTGCTATATATCATATTTTCTCAGAGAAGTTCTCCCATTGTACGGCGTCTCAGCATCCTCCAGAGTTCTTTCTGTATCTCTTCAAGTTCATAATGAACCTTGCAGCTGTTGCCTTCACTGCCATTATTTCTTACACAATCATAACCGTCTTCCATACAGTCTATGATCAGAAGTTCCGGATCAACTGCTGAATAAATATCAAAAAGAGTCATTTCCTCCAGGCTTCTGTTCAGTGAATATCCACCATGTACTCCCCGGTAACCCTTTACCAGTTTTGATTTCTGGAGTTTTTTCAGTATTTTATAAGCAAAAGGTGCTGTAATAGCTTCTTTTTCACAGATTTCTCCGACACTTAATCTTTTTTCTCCCGCCAGTGCACGAATTACTCTTACAGCATAATCGCATTCTCTGGTTATAAACATATTCTACACTCCCTGTATTTTCTGAAAATTCTCATGTTTTCTTTCTTTTTTCATATTTTCCCCACCATTAGCCAGTATATCAGTTCTTTTATGTAATTTCAATATTTTTTCAGTTTTTATCTCATATTCACTTATAAAACGATCATTATTTTCACAAGTATGAATTATCTATTCATAATAAACATATTATTATCTGTATTCGTAACATTCTTTTGTTACTGTTCACTCCGTTCACAGCAACTTGGTCAAAATCCATTCCAAAACACCTCGCCGGACATTGTCTGTGAGCAGTTACATTCTTTTTTCTATTTAAATGCTTTTTATACTTGCAAAATCCCAGGTTTACTGTACAATGGGTTATGTATGGCAAAATGCCTGACAACGAAAATCAACGAAACCATAATGAAGAAAAGAGGTACCTTATGATTTCAGCAAATAATATTACATTACGTGTTGGCAAAAAAGCACTTTTTGAGGATGTCAACATCAAATTTACAGAAGGAAACTGTTACGGTCTTATCGGTGCCAACGGTGCCGGTAAATCTACTTTCCTCAAGATTCTTTCCGGACAGCTAGAACCTACCAAGGGTGATGTTGTCATTACACCTGGCCAGCGTCTTTCTTTCCTGCAGCAGGATCACTTCAAATACGACGCATATAACGTACTTGATACTGTTATCATGGGAAACGCAAGACTCTACGAGATTATGAAAGAAAAAGAAGCTATCTATGCAAAAGAAGACTTCACAGATGAGGATGGTATCCGTGCAAGCGAACTTGAAGGTGAATTTGCAGAGATGAACGGTTGGGAGGCAGAATCTGACGCAGCTACTCTCCTGAATGGTCTTGGAATCGAAACAGATCTCCACTACAGCCAGATGGCTGACCTTACAGGAAGCCAGAAGGTTAAGGTTCTTCTCGCACAGGCTCTGTTCGGAAACCCGGATATCCTTCTTCTCGATGAGCCTACCAACCACCTGGATCTTCCTGCTATCGAATGGCTGGAAGAATTCCTGATCAACTTTGACAATACTGTCATCGTTGTATCTCATGACCGTTACTTCCTTAATAAAGTATGTACTCATACTGCTGATATTGACTATGGCAAGATTCAACTCTATGCTGGTAACTACGATTTCTGGTTTGAATCCAGTCAGCTTCTTATCAAGCAGATGAAGGAAGCCAATAAGAAAAAAGAAGAAAAGATCAAAGAACTTCAGGAATTCATTTCCCGTTTCAGTGCCAACGCTTCCAAGTCCAAGCAGGCAACATCACGTAAACGTGCCCTTGAAAAAATCCAGCTTGACGACATGCGTCCTTCAAGCCGTAAATACCCGTATATTGATTTCCGCCCGAATCGTGAAATCGGAAATGAAGTACTTATGGTAGAAAACCTCTCCAAAACAATTGACGGAGTAAAGGTCCTGGACAATATTTCCTTTACTCTCGGTCATGACGACAAAGTTGCATTCGTGGGTGCAAACGAACAGGCAATCACTACTTTCTTCCGTATTCTTATGGGAGAGCTTGAACCGGACGAAGGAAATTACAAATGGGGTGTCACAACTTCTCAGGCATATTTCCCGAAGGACAACACTGCTGAATTTGACAACGATCTTACTATCACAGACTGGCTGACTCAGTATTCCGAAATCAAAGATGCCACTTATGTTCGTGGCTTCCTTGGCAGAATGCTCTTCCCTGGAGAAGACGGTGTCAAAAAAGTCCGTGTACTTTCCGGTGGTGAAAAAGTCCGCTGTCTCTTATCCAAGATGATGATCTCCGGAGCCAATATTCTTATTCTGGATGAACCGACCAACCATCTTGATATGGAGTCCATCACTGCACTGAACAATGGTCTTATCAAATTCCCGGGAGTTATTCTTTTCACCTCTCATGACCATCAGTTCGTACAGACTACTGCAAACCGTATCATGGAAATCCTTCCAAACGGTACACTGGTTGACAAGATCACCACTTATGACGAATATCTCGCAAGTGATGAAATGGCTAAAAAACGTCACGTCTTCCAGGTTAACGAAGAAGACGCCGCTGACAACTAAATTACCGCAACCAGAGAACTTGCCACCGACAATTTTTCTTGCATACTATGACATCAAAAGCAATGGCGGGCATCACTTCATAGTGATGTCCGCCATTTCAGACTGTAGACAAAGCCCTGCTTTTGCAGGGTTTTGCTATTGTTGGAACCGCTTTTCTGATATAATAAATATCAGAAGGGCGGTGTTTTTTATGATGACGAAAAATGCAG